>JAUSPW010000387.1 GCA_030652635.1 Pseudohongiella sp.
CGCAAGGCAGAGGAGGCAAAAAAAAGAGCCGCCCTCAAAGAGCAGGAGGATGGCAAATCAACCGACCGCGTCATTCCGGTGCCCGCCAGCGCCCCGGTTATCGAGTCGGTGGAGGAGCCATTACCAAGCACGCCTGCGCCTGCAGTTGTCCCTGAAACCGTCCCTGAGCCTGTCTCTGCAAGTGCCCCAGAAAAAGACATCAAGCTGGATGAATTTGAATTCAATTTTGACGATTTGGCGGTGCTGGAACCCAATCCCGCATCCAAACCCGCAGCACTGAATATTCCACTGGAGTTTCTTCTCGACGCCGAGCCTGACAATGCGCCGCCGGCTCCGGAGCCCAGCCCCGTTTTATTTACAGCCGACATGCTGTCTGCGGAATTAAAACTTTCCGCCCAAGACTCCAATCCAATCCGCTTTGCACACATGCCTGAGCCTGAGCCTGAACCTAAACCAGAGCCCAAACTTGAGCCCAAACCTGAGCCTAAACCTGAGCCTGCTCCAGTCATTGAACTGGAGCTGCTGGCTGAGCCCAAGCCTGCTGCCATCTCGGAACCAGACCTAGATTTTGACATTGACTTCGGTATTGACCTCAAAGCTGATTCAGAAGCCAAACCTGAGCAACACGTTCAATTAGAAATACCAGCTGCAGTAGTGGTACCCGTACCTAAGGCTAAATTCAAGCCCAAGTTTTCGCTCGGCAAATCAATGCTCGATAAAGCAGGCGCGCGCTCTATTTTTGCTGCTAAAGGCAAGGCCAAACGCACATCTAAACGTACCCTTGTGCTGGGCGGCACCGCGGCTGCGTTGAGTATGGTGGCGATCGGTGGGTGGTTGTGGTTTTCTCTCAGCGCTCCAGTCACTACCTACAATTACACGCTGTCCGAGCCCGTTGAGCTTACCAACGAGTTGGCACTTGACACGCCACTTGAGCCTTCGCAGCCCATACCAGATGAGCTCCTTGATACGCCTTCCCCCGTCATGCCCGATCCTGAGTCATTGGGTGTTGACGTGTTAGCGACTGCTGAGCCTGAAACCAACGAGCAAAACTTGCTGCAGGAAACACTGAGTACAGTGGCCAGTGTGGGCTTGATTCAACAGCCCGTGGTGCAGGAACCTGCTTTGGCGCCTGTGCAAACGCCTGTGCAAACGCCCGTGCAGACACCCGTGCAAACGCCAGTACCATCAACAGCCCAAGCGCCGCAACCGTCATTGACCAGCCCCGCGATCAATCCGGGGTCCGAACCACCCGCAACTCAGAGCAACGTCGCGGTCGCTCAAACAGAGACGCCCGTTGCAGATGAAGCCGTCAGTACGGCGCCACAAGAGCCATCGGCGATGCTGCAGATCAGTCGCGCACAGCCAGCACGCGACCCCAACCTGCAAATTCTGAGCGCCTATTCTGCTTATCAACAAGGTGATTACGCCGCAGCACGCCGGCTGTATCAGCAAGTGTTGACCGAAAGCCCGACTAACCGGGATGCTCTGTTAGGACTTGCAGCAACGGCATTGCAACAAGGTGACCGAATCAGCGCAAGAAGCAGTTATTCACGCCTGTTGACACTGAACCCGCGCGATCCCTTTGCCCGGGCTGGCATGCTGGAAACCACATCGGCGACAGATCCGATCCAACGCGAATCGGATCTTAAATCGCTGGCCTCCGAATATCCTGACATCGCCGCAATCAGTTTTGCACTGGGCAATCACTATGCCTCAATGCAGCGATGGCATGAGGCACAACAGGCCTACTACAACGCGATGTTGACCGCTCGTACTGAGGGCAACATTATCAGCCCGGATTACGCATTTAATCTGGGCATCAGTCTCGAGCGCATAAACCAGCCCCAGGCCGCCTACAATTATTATCAGGAAGCACGCGTGTTGAGCCAACAACATGCACCCGGTTTTGACAGCAGTGTCCTGGAGCAGAGAATCCGCATGTTGGAACGAGCACTACCATGAGCGAAGCACCCGTAAAACGAAAACTGGGTGAAGTACTACTGGCGCGCGGAGCCATCACGCCGGACCAGTTGAGTATTGCGCTGCTTGAGTTAAAAACCTCCAACAAGCCGCTTGGCTCGACATTGATTTCCCTGGGATTCGTGACCGATTCCATTGTCCGGGATGCGCTCAGCGAAAACACCGGGCAGAAAAGTGTTGATCTCACCAACCTGGTACTGAATGCAGACTCAATCAAATTTGTACCGCAGGAAATCGCCCGTCGCTATACGGTGTTACCACTGTCGTACGATAAGAGCACCCACACGCTGACCCTGGCGATGGCTGACACATTCAACATTGTTGCGCTGGATCAGATTCTGTCGATTAACGGCGGTGATCTGAACATCACGCCCGTGCTTGGCAGCGAAGCAGACATTATCCGCATCATTGAGCAGTTCTACGGTTTTGACCTGTCTATTGACGGCATTCTCAAAGAGATCGAAACCGGCGAAATCGATTTTGAAAGCCTGCAAGGCAATGACGATGAGTACAGTCACCCCATGGTCAGGTTGATCGATGCCTTGCTGGCGGACGCTGTTCAGCGCGGCGCCTCGGATGTGCACTTTGAGCCAGAGGAAGCCTTCCTGCGCATACGTTACCGTATCGATGGCGTGCTCCGGCAGATTCGCAGCCTGCATAAAAGCTATTGGCAGGCGATGGTTGTCCGCCTGAAAGTTATCAGCAACATGAACATTGCGGAGTCGCGCGCGCCTCAAGACGGCCGTATCTCCTTGTCATTGGTCGGCCGCCAGATAGACTTCCGGGCTGCGGCACAGCCAACCAGCTGGGGCGAAAACTTTGTACTGCGTATTCTTGATCGCCAAAAAGGCATAGTACCGCTGGATAAACTCGGCCTTACCGACGAGAACCTCGACTTGCTCCGTCTGATGCTTGCGCGCCCTGAAGGCATTATTCTGGTGACAGGCCCTACCGGTAGCGGTAAGACCACCACGCTTTATTCCATTCTGAATGATATTAATACCGAAGGCGTTAACATCATGACCATGGAAGACCCGGTGGAATACCCCATGCCGATGATCCGGCAATCCTCCGTCAATGAATCCGTCAAAATGGGTTTTGGTGAAGGCATACGATCCATGATGCGGCAAGACCCTGACGTGATTCTGGTCGGTGAGATACGTGACCACATTACTGCTGAAATGGCATTGCGAGCAGCCATGACAGGTCACCAGGTATTCTCTACCCTGCACACCAACTCAGCGATTGGCGCGCTGCCGCGCCTGCTCGACATTGGTGTACTGCCAGATGTGATAGCAGGTAACCTGATCGGCGTGGTGGCACAGCGCCTGGTCAGACGTTTATGTAAAGCTTGCAAATCACCGCACATGGCTAGTGACCTGGAAAAAGTATTATTGGGGATACCGGATAACACGTCTGACGTCCAAATTTATGCGGCGACCGGTTGCACACTGTGTGAGCATCAAGGTTACAAAGGCCGAACCTCGGTAATTGAAATCTTAAAAATTAACAGTGAGTTGGACGAATTGATTGCCCGGCGCGCTGGCATGCAGGAAATGCGTAAACTTGCCTTGAGCCAAGGTTTCCGGCCACTTGCCATGGACGCCTGCCGCCGTGTGCTAGACGGCACCACCAGTCTGGAAGAAATCAGTCGGGTTGTTGACCTCACCGACCGGATAAGCGGGTAACCATCAGATGCCACTGTATAAATACAAGGCGATGAACCAACTTGGCAAAATGCGTACCGGCAATCTGGACGCAGCCAACGAAGTTGATCTTGAGCAACGGCTAAGTCGCATGAAGCTCGATCTGGTGACCTACAGTGAGACTGTAGAAAGCAGCTCGGGTCTTGGCCAGAAAAAAATCACCAAACCCGATCTGATCAATTTTTGTTTTAATATGGAGCAGCTGACGCGCGCGGGCGTACCCCTTCTGGAAGGCTTGTCTGACTTACGCGACAGTATGGAACACCCGCGTTTCCGGGAAGTCATCTCAAACCTGGTTGATGAAATTCAGGCGGGTAAAAGCCTGTCGGATGCATTAGCAGAACACCCGAAAATTTTTGATGTGCTGTTTGTGAATCTGATCCGCGCCGGCGAGGCCAGTGGCGAGTTAGCCAAGGTGTTTGACTCACTGATGAGAACCATCAAGTGGCAGGATGAACTGCAAACCAGTACCAAAAAGCTGTTAACCACGCCCATGATCGTAGGCGGCGTTGTATTGGCAGTGACCGGCTTTTTGATGGTTTATCTTGTACCGCAGCTGGTCAGTTTTATCTTGAGTATGGGTGAAGAGCTGCCCATTCATACACGCGCCTTGATTGCCACTTCCAACTTTCTGGTGAATTATTGGTATGTGGTTATTTCAGTGCCAATTGCTACTTATTATTCGCTCAAAACGCTCATACAAAAAAATGAGCAAGCGCGCTTTTATGCGGACAAATTTAAATTAAAAAGCTGGAAAATTGGCCCGGTATTGCAAAAAATCATTCTATCCCGGTTTGCCAATTTTTTTGCCATGATGTACTCGGCAGGCATACCAGTATTACGTTGTCTTGAAATTGCCGAAGGGGTTGTGGATAACACTGTCGTGCGTCAAGCCATGGCGGACGCGCGCCAGGATATTCAGGAAGGTGATCCGATTGCACGCAGTTTTGAAAATACCGGGCTATTCCCACCGCTGGTAATTCGGATGCTAAAGATTGGCGAAACCACCGGTGAGCTTGATAAAGCGCTGCTGAATATCAGTTATTTTTATGATCGCGATATCAAGGAATCCATCGATCAGGTGCAATCCTTGATACAACCGATCATGACTGCCGTTCTCGGCACACTGCTAGGCTGGGTAATGTTGTCGGTGTTAGGTCCTATCTACAACACGATCGCCAGTGTTCAGTTTTAAAAAACCTGCTCAAGTGAGCAGCTGACACAGGTCAATATGGCAGGCATAAAAAAGACATCCATCTCGCGTGTACTCCTTATCCAGAACGATAAGGCGTCGCTGTTTGCATGGGACCGACGCCACCTGGAATTGCTCGCGCGTTTTGCCAGCAATCCAGCTGACCTGCAAGAATTTACCAATGTATTGAATCTCGACACTGAGTCGTCATTGACGGTAGTGGCGGATTTTATCGAAGAAGATTTCCGTCTTGAAAGTGTCGCCCACGTGCAGGGTAGAGATCGTACGGAAATGCTCAAACGCAAACAGATGATGCTGTTTCGCAATACGCCTTATCGGATCTGGCGCATCCTTGGCCGCGAACGCACCGGGCGGCGTGACGACAACGTACTATTCAGTGCCTTGACCAAACCGGAGCTGCTGACCTACTGGCTTCAGCCCGTGCTGACTGCCAAAATTGCGATCAGAGCACTGACGTCCGCGTCATACCTGATGGAGTATCTGGCCAAACACGAAGGCTTGCAAAAACACGAGCATTTGCTGCTGATAAATGTTGAACCTTTGTCGGGCATTCGACAAACCTACCTGCACAAAGGCAAGGTATTGTTCAGCCGTCTGGTCCCCAATCGACCCGGGTCTGAAGACGCAATCAACTTGTTGATCGAAGAACAGTCCATACAAACACGCAAATACCTAGAGCGGGTCAAACTGGTGCCTTACGATCTGGTGCTGGAAACCCGTATTTTCAGGCACTACCCCGATACCGTCATGCCTGAGGCTCGCATCAGCGACCTGATGCACTTTGTTTATCAAGACACCTTCAATCTGAAAGGCCACGACCTTGTTGAGATCAAAGGTGCCGATACAGCTGGCTGTTTATTGCCCGTGTTGGCGCGCGGCTTAAAAACCGGATCCATCGTAAACACCTATGGCCCGGCACTCGATCGCCGCTACCATGTAATCAACCTGATTAAAAAAGGGCTGGTTGCTGCCAGCATGACTGCCATCATTGTGTCTTTGTTGATATCCACGCCGACGCTGCTGACCGCACTCGACAACAGTGAGCAAGCAGCGCGTTTGCAGCAGCAAACCCAGCCCTTGTTAAGTAACTATGAGTTACTGCGCGAAAGTTTTCCGGAAACCCCGATCCCCTCTAATTCCATGGCGCTGATTGTGCAAACCTACGACAAGTTAGTGCCGGAGGTTTATAACCCGCGCGAACTGTTGGCTACCGTCAGTCGTGCAATCAGTGCCTCACCGGGTATTCGCCTGGGCAATCTGGAATGGGTACTTGAAGAGCAGACAATGGGCGCTTATCCGGAACTGAATGAATCTCAAAGTTTTATGCAGGCCTCCCTGGATAACCTCATGCAGCTGAAAGTGAAACTGGAGGGCAATGTACTAGAAACTTTCAGCATTCGCGAAGCCCATGAGCAGGTTCAGGATCTGATGCGCACCCTGGAAGCCCAGACCGGTGGCGTTGTCACGCCGGTCAACATGCCTTTAGATGTGTCGGCGGTGAGTGCACTGGAATTAAGCTTGGATGACGAACCGGTGGCGGCCAGTTTTGTGCTGGAAGTATTGATACGTCCGCAAAGTGCGGAAGAACTGGCTGCGCAGCAAGAAGGGGTAACACCATGAAGCTGCCGTTACCCAAACAAGATCTGCTGTTGTTGAGACCGACGTTGATCATTTTTTTAGTGGTGTTATCACTGGGCATTGTTGCTTATCAAGCAGTCACTTACTACCAGCAGTCCAGTGCCAGTGCGCTGCGCAGCGCCCAAGCCAGTTACCAACAAGTGTCCAGTTCCATCGAACAAATTGAACAAGAAGAATCCACGGTTGTGCGGTACATCGACCGTTATCAGCAAAT
>JAUSPW010000569.1 GCA_030652635.1 Pseudohongiella sp.
AGGCATTCGTTGGGCGCTAACAGAAGAGCTGACCTTGCGTACGACTGTGTCGGAAGCATTCCGCGCACCGTCAGTTCCAGAATTGTATGCAGGCCAATTCACCTCTTACCCACAAGTTTCTGACCCATGTGCTGCCAATGCGACTTCTTTCTGTGTCGCTGACGGTGTGCCAGCCGGTGGATATGACAACTCTGGTTTGATCCAATTGCCAACCTTGTACGGTGGCAGCGCCGCGTTGCAACCAGAACAAGCAGATATTTTGACTGCTGGTTTTGTGTATGAGCCAGGTTTCCTGTCAGGACTGTCGCTCACTGTTGACTACTGGGAAACGGAAATTGACGGTGCAATCTCTAGCCTTGGACCACAGTTGATTCTGGACAGCTGTCAGCAGTCTGGTCAGTACTGCAACCTGGTAGAGCGTTGGGCTGCCGGCAGTGGTGCAACCGTTGGTGATGTAAAAATGATCACCAACCTGAACATCAACGTGGGTGGAAACGAAGCCTCCGGCGTGGATCTGTCAGCGCGTTACAGCCTGGATAACACCGCATTTGGTATGTTCGACTTTGGTATTGATGCGATTCACCTGATCAATTACGAAAAGCGTCTTGCCGATGGCACAGTGATTCCGCACGCAGGTCGTTTTGAAGATGGTCACGATGGTAACTTCCCCGAGTGGCGTTGGAACTTCACTACAGACTGGAGCCAGGGTAACTGGGCTGCGAACTACACAGCGCGTTATATTGGTAAAGTCACTGAGCCATTGATCAAGTGGTTCAACGTGGGTGATGAAGAGCGTACGGTTGACAAGCAGTTGATCCATAACCTGCAAGGTTCTTATAACTTTGAGGCGTACAAAACGCGCTTGACTCTGGGTGTAGACAACATCACAGACCGTCAGCCGCCTTATGCGTACTCTGGTTTTAACGACAACACCGACCCACGCACGTACGAAACCCGTGGACGTTACTACTACGGCAAAGTCACCTTCAGCTTCTGAGTCTGGTTGCACTGAATGGTATAAAGGGGTGAGGCGCAAGCTTCACCCCTTTTTTATTGATTGGAAATCTCTTTCATCAGGGAATCACAGGATTGGTGCGGTGCATTATTCAGTTATAGTGTAATGATTGATAACCGATAGTGCCCTGCATTGATACAGGAGTTATGTTGCAAAGACGTTTAGAAATGCTTGATCAGTTAATTGCCAACAGACAGTTGCAACAGGCAATAGTGTTGGGAGAGCAGTTGCGAAAAGAGCAGCCTGCCAGCGTACATGCCTGCTTATCTTTAAGTGAAGCTTATCGCCAACTGGGGCTGTTCACAGCCGCTAGAGCGTGCGCGGAAATCGCTTATCAGCTTGAGTCTGGTGATGGGTTTGTTTGTGCGCAGTATGCGCGCACATTGGTTCCGTTTGCGGATCACAATGCGATACAAGCCTTGCTCCTGAAACATCTACAACAGGATCATAGGGCAATTTGGGTAGATGAGATGATGGGCGTTGCAGCCGTCTCTATTGATGAGTGGCAATTGGCGCTGTCTTGTTTCGATAGAGTATTGGCGTCACAGCCAGGGCATTTGCATGCGCGATATATGCGAGGGGTGGCGCTGTCTGTGTTGGGGGCAAGCGACGACGCCATATTGGCGTTCAAAAAACTGATCAGGGAGCACCCCGGTTATGGGCGCGCCTGGTGGTCACTTGCGGATATTGATTTGGCTGTAGTTGATGAAAAGCAACTTGTGCAATTGCTCGGCAATAAACAACTTCATGACTCAGACAGAGTGTATTTCTGGCAAGTGCTTGGGCAGCTGCAGCAGCGCAGTGGCAACCACAAAGCAGCATTTGAGTCATGGGAAAATGCGAATCAAATCAAACGCAGGAATCAGGCGAGTCAATCGACCTGCTGGGATGAATTGGCCGCGACACTATTGCATCAGGCTGAGAATTGCTCTGGAGCAACTACGTCTGTTTCTGCCGAAAGCCCGATATTCATTGTGGGTTTGCCTCGCAGTGGTTCTACCTTGGTAGAACAATTGATCACTAATTCTGGTCAGGTTACGGCACTTGGTGAGTTGCGCGATCTGGAAGTTTTGGTTCAGCAAGCGATTGGTCTTGATCCTGTGCCTTTGCCATTCAAACTTGATCGGGAATCCAGTAGAGGGATTGTGCACGCCGAAATTGCTAACGCCTACATTCAGCGCGTTCGCTCCCGTTGTGCGGATGGACGTTACTCTGATAAAAATCCGGTTAACTTTCTGTTTGTCGGAATCATTCAGCAGGCTTTCCCCAATGCTCGGATTATTCATGTTTACAAACATCCAATGGATGCCTGTTTGGGGGTGTTTAAACATCAGTTTGCTGCAGCTGCTCCATGGTCGTATTCAGTTTCGGATATTGCCCATTTTTATACCTTGTACCAAAATGTGATGAGTGCTTGGGAGCGCTTGTACCCTGGGCGAGTTTGCCATGTATCCTACGAAGACTTATTACAAAATCCTGACAAAGTAACGCAAGGTGTTTTCGCCTACTGTGATCTGGCTTGGTCTGATAAGGTAATGGATTTAACACTCAGAAAAGGACCTGTGCTATCGGCCAGCGCGAATCAGGTCAGAGAGGGCGTGCATACGCGCGCGCTGTTTGCGCACAGAAATTTTGAGGCTCAGCTGGCGCCATTTAGACAAACTTTGTTGGATAGTGGTCTCCAACCAGATGATATCTGGCAGATTGGGGTGAAAAATGACTGACAATATTTTTACAAGCCGATTAAGCGTGCGTGATTATGAGTGCGACATGCAAGGTGTGGTGAACAATTCCGTATATCAAAACTACTTGGAGCATGCACGACATGAGTTTCTAAAGCACAAGGGGTTGGAATTTGCGGATTTGACCCGGCGCGGCATTATTGTTGTGGTGGTGCGTGCAGAGTTGGACTACTTGTTGTCATTGCGCAGTGGTGATTGTTTTGATGTAACTGTAGAGCCGATTCGAATTTCCGCTCTGCGTTTGGGATTCCAACAACAAATTATTCACGCCAGCAGCAAAAAAATAATGTTGAAGGCGTTGATTATCACTACGGCTGTCAGTGAAAAAGGGCGGCCATACTTTCCTGCTGAGCTAAATTGTCTGCTGGACTAAAGAGCTGTCAGTCAGGTTTTGATGTAAATAAAAAGGGTGGTGCAGTTGTCACTGCACCACCCTTTTTTTGATTCCTGATCAGGTTAAACCTGATTCAAGTATCAGAAGCGTACGTCGAAACCTACGAAGTAACGACGACCCAGCACGTCAAACAGTGACGGATCAGTGTTGGCCTGTACGTTTGGAGTATAGATTCGTGGCTGTTGATCAGTCACGTTGTTTATACCACCACGAATAGTCACGCCTTCCATGATTTCGTAACGGCCAGTCAGGTCGTAATACCAGGTTGCCTTGGTACCAGTATTGGCTGTCGGTGAGCCGCCAGTGACGGTGTTGGAGTGAACCATCTCGTCAATGTAGCGAGCTGTAATCTGCGCTTGTGCCGGGCCCCGCATCCATGTTGGGGTAATGGTGTGGCGCCACTCTGGTGTTGAACCGCCGGTGCTCGAGCCGATAGTACCTGCGTAGTCATTTACCGGGTCTACAGCTGTGGTCTGAGACTCATACTTCTCTATCCAGGTAGACACCATTGAAACGTCGATAGAACCCCAGTTATTGCTCAGGTCAAAACCGATGTTTCCGCTGAAGTCAACACCACTTGTGTTAGTGAATGACTGGTTACGTGACAGTTGCTTCAGGTCAATAACGCCACCGTTGGTGGGTTCACGGATAAACAGCTGACACCACTCGTTAGTCGGGCTGTAGGTTGGGTTGGCGCCATCACGGTTAAAGCAGCGTTGTACGATAGTGGTCGCGGCAACTGAACTGATGACGTCTTCCAGCTCGATTGACCAGTAGTCCACAGTGAACGTGCTGCGCTCAAGCAGACGGGGCTCAAAACCGCTGAATACCGCGCCGACAGTGTAGGAGTCAGCTGTTTCGGGCATCAGGTTCGGGTTGCCGCCGGTGATACCGGTAGCCTGACCGCTGGGCTGGAAGTAAGTTGGCAGACCCGCAACAACAGACTGTGCATTACACAGAGCTGTTACCTGCGCGCCATTTGGGCCGTTGCGGTAAGTTGCCGCAAGTGCACCAGTGGTGTTGCAAGGATCCTGGTTGGTAAATGTCGGGAAGTTGTTCAGTTGTGGAGAGAACAATTCCGCGATACTTGGAGTACGCACTGCGTGTTGGTAACCACCACGAGCACGAACCATATCGTTGATATTCCAGTCCAGTGTAGCTTTCCAGGTGTCATCAGAGCCTGAACGCTTGCTGTCGGTCACACGGTATCCGCCGGTGAATGATAAGGAGTCAACCAGTGGCAGGTCGTTCAGCAATGGAACAACAACCTCACTAAAGATGTCTTTGAATTCCAGCTCCCCGCTGACCGGCAGTTGTTGGTTGAAGCCAGCAACCAAGCCTGGCTGCAAACCGCCGTCCGGTTTGAAGTCATAGCTCAGGCTACGTGCGCTCACACCAAATGCAGCCTGAACCATACCAGCAGGCACTTCGAACAAGTTGCCTG
This sequence comes from Pseudohongiella sp., assembly GCA_030652635.1. Taxonomy (GTDB): domain Bacteria; phylum Pseudomonadota; class Gammaproteobacteria; order Pseudomonadales; family Pseudohongiellaceae; genus Pseudohongiella. The sequence continues at coordinate 4,596 of JAUSPW010000569.1, forward strand.
ATACAGTGCCTTCAACAATTTCCTGCTCGATAGTGGTCAGGTTTTTAGCTTCAAGGCTGATGTAGGCCTGGCAGGCATCACTGATGGCGGCAGCACCAAACAGGTTCAAGCCACCAGCGCACAATGACGTGCCGCCGTTTGCTGCATCCAGCAGAGCCTGGGTACGATCACGACGCACGTTACCGCCCTGGACTTCGTTGTTGACTGAGCGACCGTAGCTCGCATAAACGTCATAGTTCCATGAGCCGGTGATCAGACCGCGGGTACCGGTAGTGACCTGCATGACGTCGTGGGTGTTAAAGCCAGTACGTCCGCCCAGTGAGTTAAAGCGTTTTGCAAACGCAAACGGTGCAGTCGGGTTGGCACGTGAGGCCAACAAGGTCTTGATCTGCGGTGTCAGGAAGGGGTTGGTAACCGGTACTGTAAAGCCGGTTGTGCCGCCCGCTGGTGTAGGTGCCAGTTCCTGAAGAGCGTTATAGTTTGTAAAGGTAAAGCGGCCATAAGGCTGGAAGTGTTCACTGATGTCCACTTCGAAGCTGGAGTACATGTTCCAGCGTTCCATTGGCAGAACCAAAATGTTGGCCGGCTCAAAGTTGTATGAGAAGAAGTCTGGTGCAAACGCGGTAGCGATATCACTTGCCGGGCCGGTGTAACCAACGATGTTGCGGTTGGCAACGCCTGAAACACCTGTACAGAACAGAGAGCCGTCCGGGTTGAAACCAAAGCCTGATGAACCACCTGTGGCGTTACAGTTGTTAGGTCCAAACAGCGCATCAACAGCGGCCTGTGAAGGTGCTGCTGCACCTGGTGTCCATGAGCCGCCCGGGAAAATAGAAGTGGCAGAGCTAGCCTGCGCAGCAAAATCACGTGCGCCTTTGTACATGGCTTCTCGGTTGAAGTAGCTGCCGTTGAATACCGCGCTGCCGCGGCCTTCCATGAACGTGCCACCCAGAGTCAGGTCTGCGCCCCACTCAACACCGTCACCTTCTGCGGTTTCACGGTATTGGGTGTTAATCGCCATGCCTTCGAAGTCTTTCTTCATGATGAAGTTGACAACACCGGATACTGCATCAGGACCGTAAGTCGCGCCTGCGCCACCGGTAATAATCTCTACACGATCAATCAGTGCTGAAGGGACAGTGTTAATGTCCACTGTGCCAGCGCTGGTTGAACCCATGGCGCGACGACCGTCCATCAGCACCAGGTTTCGTCCTGAACCCAGGCCACGCAGGTCGATTACTGCGCGACCGTTACCGCTGGGGTTGTTGGACTGTGAACTCAGGTTCGGAGTGATTTGAGGCAGAGTGTTCAGGTATTGCTCGATGGTGGTGTAACCGCTTTCCAGGAGCGCGCCCTGGTCAACTGTCAGAATCGGGCTTTCTGCGATGGCGTCACGGCGCGCGATCAGTGAGCCCGTTACGATTACTTCCTCGATTTCAGGCGTGTTTTGCGCAAACGTAGGCATTGAAACTGCCATCGCGGCTGCGCCAGCGCTTCCGCCGATGATGGCCAGTCGAACTGCTTTTGCCAAGCTGGAATGTCTATACATCCACGTACCCTCCTTAAGGGAACTTTTTTATAGTTTACATCTCTAAATGGTTATCGCATCTATAGGGTGCAGTACAGCAGGTGATTCAAGCGCGCAACAAAACAAAATTCTCACTCAACCGTATAGTTGAAGACATACGGTTGTCACAAAGCAGGCTCACAATACGCCCGAGTTTTAGAAAATTTTATGTTGTTACCGGTTCCTGACCTCCGGTACTACCCTCATGCACGCTCGCGAGAATACTAGGGATGCTTTAGCCCAGTCAATCTCGAACGAGCGCTATTTATTGATAAATGTCATCGATTACTGAAATTTGTCACAATTTCTTAAGTATTTCATTCACTAAGCTTGGTACAGATTCACTTGCCAGTCCATAGCGGTGTTCATCAAAACTCGAGCCGGTTGCTTCCAGATTAAGTTCCAGGGTTTTTGCGCCGTAACGTTTGGCCATTTGGTTAAATCCTGAGGCGGGATAGACGTTGCCGGACGTCCCAATAGCGACAAATAAATCACAATTTATCAAAGCTTGCTCAATTTGAGTCATGGCCAGCGGCATTTCTCCAAACCACACGACATGTGGTCGTAAATTGCCCGGCTGACGACAACATCGACAGATGTGATCCAACGACAGATCCTGCCTGATTTCAAAAATTAACCCAGTCTCACGACAGCGCATTTTCAGCAGTTCACCATGCATATGAATCAGTTTACGACTGCCAGCACGTTCGTGCAGATTGTCTATGTTCTGCGTGATCAGAATAAAATGAATGTCCGAGAGCGAATCCAATTGATGCTCAAGCCTGGCGAGTGCTGTATGAGCGGCGTTTGGTTTTACATCCGGATGCAGCAGGTGGCGTCGTCGTTGATTGTAAAACTCGTGAACCAGTATCGGATTATTTTCAAAGCCTTCCGGCGTGGCAACATCTTCAATGCGATGGCTTTCCCACAGGCCATCAGCTGCCCGGAATGTTGGTATGCCTGACTCAGCCGAAATGCCTGCCCCAGTAAGTACCACAATTGACTTGAATGGCGGGTTCACAAAAGTTTCTCCAAGGGCATTACAATGACGCATGAGGCCATTATTACTGCGGCTCTATTTACCCGCAAGTTATGCCAGAAAATCCAGCTCAAGTTACGTAAACCATATAAAGTGCGTGGAACACTTACTATAATGCGCGCTGTCACATAGGAGTCCAGTCATGTCATTACCTTCAATCGGAAAAAGTGCCCCTTCGTTTTCATTGTCAGACCAAGACGGCAACATCGTCTCGTTAGAAAATTTGAAAGGTAAAATTATAGTGCTCTACTTCTATCCCAAAGCGATGACGCCGGGGTGTACCGTCCAGGCCTGCAGTCTGCGGGACAGCAAGTCGGAGTTGGACAAACTGGGTATTGTGGTTCTCGGTGTCAGTCCAGACCCCGTCAATAAGTTGCAGAAATTTATCGAGAAAGAATCGCTCAACTTTACATTACTATCGGATGTGGATCATGCGGTCGCGGAAAGCTTTGGCTCGTGGGGATTAAAGAAATTCATGGGTCGTGAGTATATGGGAGTTCTGCGCCAGACTTTTATCATCGATGCCGAAGGCACTTTGCAATTTGTTATGGATGATGTCAAAACCAAAACCCATCATGATGATGTCATCAAGTGGATAAGCTCCAATTTGAGCAGTTAAATCTGGCAAGGCCGTTGATGAAACTCAATTTTAAACAGTATTCAGCTGTTGGAGAGCCTTTGCTGATTTTGCATGGGCTTTTTGGCAGCCTGCAGAATTGGACGTGGCACAGCAAAAAGTTGTCAGAACATTTTGCTGTTTACGCTCTGGATATGCGGAATCATGGTGCGTCACCGCATAGCGATGACATGAATTATTCGGTGATGGCGAATGATATTCTGGAGTTCATGGTTGACCATCATATTGAGCGTGCGCATCTCCTTGGTCACTCGATGGGCGGCAAGGTGGCGATGCAATTTGCGTTGATGGCTCCTGAGCGCATCAATCGACTGGTGATTGCGGATGTTGCGCCGGTTTTATACGGTGGCGAGCGCGGTGAGCATGATGAGATTTTTGCAGGTTTGTCTGCCTTGGATCTGTCATCAATTGCCAGCCGCAACGACGCTGACATACAACTGGCTCACTTCGTAGATGATGAAGTGGTGCGTCAGTTTTTACTGAGCAATCTGGTCAGGCAGACATCGGGTGATTTTGCCTGGCGCATCAATTTGCCCGTGCTGAAGGCGTCGTACAGCCAGCTCAGGGCTGCCCCCATTGCGGATGCGCCTTATCAGGGGCGAGTGTTGTTTGTTAAAGGCGAGAGATCAGATTACATTTTGCCGTCACACAGGGACGAGGTTTTGCGGTTGTTTCCTCGCGCCACACTAAAAACCATTACACAAACCGGGCATTGGCTGCATGCCGAAAAGCCGGACACGTTTTACCGCATCGTCTCTGATTTTCTTCAGGAAAAAATATGACACTGTTAAGTGTGAATGTGAACAAGATTGCATTGCTGCGAAATTCCCGTGGCACCAATTTTCCAGATTTGTTGGTGTTTGTACGCCGAATACTAGCCCAAGGAGTGCGTGGTATAACCATTCACCCGCGCCCGGACGAGCG
>JAUSPW010000572.1 GCA_030652635.1 Pseudohongiella sp.
GGGCATTCCGTCCTCGTGACATTTTAAGAAGGGTATTTCCATGCGCAGACTTATCAATTTACAACCAAACCGCGTTCTCAAAGCCGCGCTTGGCATCATTCCTTTTCTTCTCATTCTGCTGGTTTACCAGATCAACTCTGATATCCGCAAAGCCGAGAATGAGCAAGACAGACTGTTGCCAAGCTTTACTGAAATGGCAGACGGTGTCAGACGGATGGCGTTTGAACCCAGTCAACGCACGGGTGACTATGAATTCTGGGAAGATACCAAAAGCAGTATCAAGCGCTTGGCGACGGGTATCGCTATTGCAGCGGCTATTGGCTTGATTGTTGGATTGGCAGCGGGGGCAATCCCTTTAATCTCAGCACCATTGAGCCCCTTGATTACCGCCATATCCTTGATTCCTCCTATGGCTATCCTGCCAGTGCTCTTTATCGTCTTTGGTCTGGGTGAACTGTCCAAGGTCATGCTGATCGTGATCGGGGTTTGTCCTTTCCTGATTCGTGACATCCTGCAGCGTACTCAGGAGTTGCCACGGGAACAACTGGTCAAGGCGCAGACTCTGGGCGGCAACAGTTGGCAAATCATTCTTCGGGTGATTCTGCCGCAGATCGTTCCTCGCCTGATTGATGCTGTTCGACTCAGTCTGGGTGCCGCATGGCTGTTTTTGATTGCCGCCGAAGCCATCGCTTCCACAGACGGACTTGGTTACCGGATATTTCTGGTAAGGCGTTACATGTCGATGGATATCATCCTGCCTTATGTCGTTTGGATTACTTTCTTGGCGTTCACATTAGACTGGTGTCTTCTGAAGTTGAGCCGGGTGGTATTTCCCTGGTACCACGCAGAAAAGTAGGAAGAGGTATGACTGCATTTATTCAATTAGACCATCTGTCAAAGCATTACCGCGATAATGTGGTGCTCGAAAACTTGAGCTGCAAAGTTGCTGAAGGCGAATTCGTTACGCTTGTTGGCGCATCCGGCTGTGGGAAAAGCACCTTTCTTAGATTGCTACTGGGCACGGAAAGCGTCAGTTCAGGACAGTTGTTGATGGCTGGGAAACCTATCGAACAGGAGCCCAGTCCAGATCGCGGCATCGTGTTTCAGAGGTACTCGGTATTTCCGCATTTGAACGTCCGTGAAAATGTTGTGCTTGGTATAGAGTTTGTAGAGAGCAAATGGCTGGGGCGCCTGTTCGGAAAGCGTCGCAAAGACGCTTTGGCACAAGCCGATGAATTACTGGCTGCAGTCGGACTTGAGCAGGCACGATATAAATATCCCCACGAGTTGTCCGGCGGCATGCAGCAA
>JAUSPW010000573.1 GCA_030652635.1 Pseudohongiella sp.
GCCGCACACAGACTGATGAGGGGCGGTGTAATTGCCTATCCAACGGAAGCAGTCTGGGGTTTGGGATGTGATCCTGAAAACGAACAAGCCTGTCTTGAGTTGCTTCAGATCAAACAGAGGCCAATCCAAAAAGGTATGATACTGATCGCTGGCTGTATCGAGGATTTTGAATCGATATTGGCCGTGTTGCCACCTGATCAGTATAGAGTTCTGGAATTGGCGTGGCAGCAACAGCATAAAACGGGAGCAGTTACCTATTTGGTACCCGATATCCTTGACCAGGTGCCGTACTGGATAAAAGGCAGCCACTCATCAGTGGCGCTCAGGGTGAGTGATCACCCGGTAGTGCGATCGTTGTGTAAGGAGTTCGGCGGGCCATTAGTTTCTACATCAGCCAATAAGTCGGGAAAGCTCCCCGCCAGATCCAAGGTTATAGTAGAAAAATATTTTGGTTCACAGTTGGATTTTATTGTGCCGGGGCAGTTGGGTGGGGCAAGTAATCCGTCGAAGATTATCGATTTTTCCACAGGACAGCTTGTTCGTGCGTCATAAAGGAGTTGAATAATGTCAGACAGTAATTCTGGTAAAAGCACTAACACAGACGTAAATGCAGATCTGGTAAGGGATTTTCTGCTGAGCTTGCAGAACAATATTTGTTCAAGCCTCGAGAGTGTCGATGGGAAAGGAAAGTTTCGTGAAGACTCCTGGCAACGTGAACAGGGGGGTAGCGGTATCACTCGTGTTATCAGTGATGGCAATGTTTTTGAAAAAGGTGGCGTAAATTTTTCACATGTTTTTGGCGATAATTTGCCGCCCTCCGCATCAGCGACTCGTCCTGAAATGGCGGGTCGAAGTTTTCAGGCGATGGGCGTATCTCTTGTCATACATCCGGGCAACCCGTTAGTGCCTACATCCCATGCTAATTTCCGGTTTTTTATTGCCGAAAAGCCTGGTGAAGCACCTGTATGGTGGTTTGGTGGTGGTTATGATTTAACGCCGTATTATGGAAACGAAGATGATTGTCGCCACTGGCATCAGGTTGCCAAGTTATCTTGTGAACCATTTGGTAAGGAGCTGTATCCTCGATTCAAAAAAGAGTGTGACGAGTATTTTTACCTCCCGCACCGCAAAGAGCCTCGCGGGATTGGCGGCTTGTTTTTTGATGACTTTAACGAATTGGGTTTTGAAACAAGCTTTGCAATGGTAAAGAGTATTGCCAGCAGTTATGTCGATGCCTACTGTCCTATTGTTGAAGCCAGAAAAGCATTGCCGTTTACCGAGCAACAAAAGCAGTTTCAACGATACCGCCGTGGGCGTTACGTCGAATTCAATCTGGTTTATGATCGTGGGACACTGTTTGGTCTGCAATCCGGCTTGGGTCGCGTAGAATCTATTCTTATGTCATTGCCACCGGAAGTTCGATGGGTATATGACTGGCATCCTGAACAAGGGACTGAAGAAGCGCGTCTTTACTCGGATTTCTTGCGGGCGCGTGATTGGGTCTGAATTTTTTAAGGTCTTCTGATGGATCATTATGCAGTTGTAGGTTTTCCTGTAAAACATAGTAAGTCCCCTTTTATTCATGCCATGTTTGCTGAACAAACCGGGCAATCGCTGCAGTATGATCGTATCGAAATCGAGCCGTCAGGGTTTGATCGCGTAGTTAAAGACTTTTTTGAAGCGGGCGGTTGTGGACTAAACATAACCGTCCCGCACAAGGAAAGTGCTTGGCGCCTGGTGGACTGGCATGCATTAAATGCCGAAAAAGCTGGGGCGGTGAACACGATTTATAAGTTGCCAGATGGTCGCCTTGCGGGCGACAACACAGACGGCATAGGGTTGGTGCGAGACATTGAGCACAATCACGCAACACGGTTAGCTGAATCAGTTGTTTTAATTCTGGGGGCAGGTGGTGCCGTTCGAGGTCTATTGCCGCGCCTGATAAAGGCGGACCCAGCTCGTATTGTTATTGCAAACAGAACGCTGGCCAGAGCGGAGGACTTGCGAGCACTGTTTGCCGGTGAGTTTGAAATTGAAATTCGTAGCAACCATCAGTTGGATGATCTTCAACCCGATTGGATAATTAATGGCAGCTCTGCTGGTTTGAGCGGAGAAATGCCTTCGCTTCCCCCAGCTTTGATTTGTTCGGCCACGAATTGCTACGACATGGTTTATGCCCCGGGCGGAACGGTATTTCAACAATGGGCCAAGTCGCTGGGCGCTGCGCGAGCGCTGGATGGTACCGGCATGCTTGTCGAGCAAGCAGCTGAATCGTTTTACTTATGGCGGGGTATCCGCCCTGATACTGCGCCTGTCCTCTCAGCCTTGAGGCGAATGCTTGAGCTATGACAATTGCTTTTATAGGTGTGTTTGCGCCAGGTAACGGTCTTTTAACTCGCGATATTTACCCGCTGAATAAAGGAAGAAGGATTTTTCCTGTTCGGACAGTTCCCGAATTTTTTTGACCGGGGACCCTACGTACAGGAATCCACTTTCGAGCCGTTTGCCAGGCGGCACAAGACTGCCTCCCCCAATAACAACCTCAGACTCTACAACTGCGCCATCCATGACAATTGTTCCCATACCGATCAGAACGCGACTTTGAATTGTGCAGCCGTGCAGCATCACTTTGTGCCCAACGGTGACATCATCACCAACAACACAAGGAAAACCGCCGGGATTAAATGGACCATCGTGGGTAACATGAAGAACGGCGCCGTCCTGTATGCTGCTTCTTGCCCCAATTCTGATTTGATGGATATCCCCTCGAATAGTGGCCATCGGCCAGACTGAGGAATCAGGGCCTATATGAACATCCCCTATGACAACGGCACTGTTGTGAACAAAAACACCGGCCGACAGCAAAGGAGTAATTTGCTCAAAGGTTTCTATAGCCATTTTTATTCCTGTTGAGCGACAAGCTCATTTTGTGATCACTGATGGTAAGATAAATGCTATTAATTTTTCCAGATACGTCGGAGACCATCGTCAATGTTGTCTGCCAAAACTGACATAAACCCGTTGTTGCAGTTTGATAGTCTGCCAGAATTTCATGCAATACGCGCTGAACATATAAGACCTGCTGTTGTTCAAGTGCTGGAGGAGAACCGCCAACAACTTGAATCTCTGCTGAGCAACACAAAGGACGATCAACTTCCGGATTGGCGCGGGCTTATCGATGTGCTCGACGAAATGGATGACCGACTTGGCAAAGTATGGTCCGCAGCGAGTCACTTAAATGCTGTCTGCAATACTGCCGAAATCAGAGAAGCGTACAACAGCGCACAACCGTTGATAACTCAATACTATGCCGATATGGGCCAGAATAAGCATCTCTACCAACGTGTGCTGGCACTGGAAAGCCGTGCAGATGAGCTAGAGCTGGATGGCTCACAACGCAAGATCCTGTCAGACAGTTTATTGGACTTCAGATTGGCAGGTGTCAGCCTGCCCGAGGAACAGAAGCGCGACTATACGCGTATACAAACACGGCTTAGTGAGCTTTCCAACACATTTGGAAACAATGTATTGGATGCCACCAGGGATTGGAGTCTCAATATTGAAGATGTCAGCGAATTGTCTGGGATTCCAGCGCTCAGTTTGCAATCTATGGCAGTGGCAGCAGGCCAAAAAGGGCTTGCAGGCTACTTACTGACACTTGATTTTCCATGCTACCACGCAGTGATGACATACGCGGACAATCGCAAGTTACGTGAGACGGTCTATCAAGCGTACACAACACGAGCTTCTTCTAATGGTCGGGCGGAATGGGACAATCACGATATCATCATTGAAATTCTGAAGTTGCGGCAAGAGATGTCAGCATTGCTAGGTTTCAGAAACTATGCAGAACTTTCAGTTCAGCGCAAAATGGCTAAATCCGTGGATCAGGTAAATAATTTCTTGTCGGATTTGATCAGTTTTAGCTTGCCAGCTGCCAAACGCGAGTTTGAAGAACTGCAAGATTATGCAAACAATGTCTTTGATATCGCAGAGCTTGCAGCATGGGATGTTTCTTATTTCAGCGAAAAGTTGAGAAAACAGAATTACGATATCTCGCAGGAAGAGTTAAGAGCCTGGTTTCCGCTGGAGCAGGTTCGCCGTGGGCTGTTTGCCATAATAGAAACACTTTACGGCATAAAGGTTGAGCGCAATACACATGCCCAGGTCTGGCACACAGACGTCGAGTTTTATGACCTGATCAAGCATGGTGAGGTGATAGCCAGTTTTTATGTTGACCTGTTTACCCGAGAGGGCAAGCGCGGCGGTGCGTGGATGGCTTCTTGTCGGACACGACGTATGAGACCAGCACATGCAAGTACCTCACGCCTTCAGATTCCGGTCGCCTTCCTCGTTTGCAATTTTGCCCCGCCATCTGGAGATACTCCCGCGTTGCTGACTCATAACGATGTCACCACATTGTTTCATGAGTTTGGTCACGGATTGCATCATATGTTGACTCGTGAAAACTATCTCCAGAGCTCTGGTATCGCTGGAGTCGCTTGGGACGCCGTCGAGCTGCCAAGCCAGTTGATGGAAAACTGGTGTTGGGATACGGAATCTATCGGCATGATTTCCGGACACTTTGAAACTGGCGAAAAACTACCGGCCGCAATGCTCAAAAAAATGTTGGCAGCCCGAAACTTCCAGTCCGGCATGAGAAGTGTGCGCCAACTTGAGTTTGCACATTTTGACTTTTCTCTGCATCAGACGCGATGTGCAGACGACATTGATTTTGTCAACGAGGCTTTACAAAAAACCAGAGCGTTGACATCCGTATACTCGGTGCCGGCTTATAATCGCTTTCAGAATAGTTTTTCGCACATTTTTGCTGGAGGGTATGCCGCTGGGTACTACAGCTACAAATGGGCTGAAGTGCT
>JAUSPW010000575.1 GCA_030652635.1 Pseudohongiella sp.
TTCTGCAACAAGATCTGGAATGCCTCTCGGTACGTGATCATGAATACCGAAGAAAAAGGCGTTTATTTCACGGCAGCCGATGTTGCGACTTTAAAAGACGACAAAAACCTGAGCCTGGCTGATCGCTGGATTCTGTCACGCCTGCAACAAACCGTGGCACAGGTGCATGAGCACATGGCCAGCTTCCGTTTTGATCTGATGTCGCAAGTCATTTATGACTTTTTCTGGAACGAGTATTGCGACTGGTATGTAGAGCTGTCCAAACCCGTGTTGTGGGATGCAGACAACCAGCCGGAAAAAGCTCGAGCTGCCCGCCTGACTTTGCTGACCGTACTGGAATCCAGCTTACGCATGCTGCATCCGCTGATGCCATTTATTACCGAGGAAATCTGGCAGAAGATCGCCACCTTGATTGGCACAGAAACAGCAAACACCAGCATCATGCTGCAAGCTTATCCGCAGGTAGATGCTTCGCTGATCAATACCACGGTGGATGCTGATATTGAGTGGGTCAAAGGTGTGATTCTCGGCGTGCGAAACATTCGCGGTGAAATGAACATTCCGCCAGGCAAGAGCTTCCCTGCCCTGCTGCGCAAAACCGGAGCAGACGATCAACGTCGTCTTGCTGAGAACCTGCAGAACCTGCTCAAACTGGCCAAACTGTCGGAACTGCGCTGCCTGACAGACAACGAACCTGCACCGGTCAGTGCAACTCAGTTGTATCAGGACATGGAAATTCTGGTGCCACTGTCTGATCTGATCGACAAAGATGCAGAAATTACACGTCTTGAAAAAGAAATAGCCAAGCTCGATAAGAATCTGCAAGGCATTAACGGCAAACTCACAAATGACAAATTTGTGCAGAATGCCCCAGTGGAACTGGTAGAGCAAGAACGTGAACGCCAGCGCGCAGCACAAACTGCGATGGATGCACTCAACGAAAAACTGGCCGCCATCAAGGCGCTGTAAAACAACGATGACAACACCGACTTACCACTGGGCCAGACTGCACGACCTGACTGGCCCTCACGTGCATGAAATACTGCAGGCCCGTGAGTCGGTGTTTATTGTTGAGCAAAACTGCCCGTATCAGGATGCCGACGATTGCGACCCCCATGCATGGCACATGACCGGTCGCATCAACGGCAAACTTGCGTGTTATGTGCGCGTGGTAGACCCTGGCAAGAAATACCCGTACCCATCCATAGGCCGGGTATTGACCACCACAGAATTCCGCGGCTCCGGACTGGGCCGTGCGATGATGCAAGAAGCCATCCGACACGCCCATCAACTTTATCCCGGCCAGCCTATCCAGATTGGAGCCCAAGCGCATTTGTACGCGTTCTATAACGCTTTGGGTTTTGAGCAAATCAGTGATGAATACCTGGAAGATGGCATTCCGCACATACTGATGCTAAAACAGTTTAACTAACTCAGTCTGCAGCGAAGAAAAATCCTGAAATGTCGTCAAAGTAGTGTTCGTCGTCAACGCGATGACCACTGATTGGCTGCGTTGATCGTTTTCCGGGTAAACAGCCAGCCACGCCATCGAACCTTTTGACACACCGCCGTGATGTGCATAACCCAACGCAGCATTCCATCGCCAGGTGATTGCATAAGACTGCTCATTGATGGTGCCAGAACTCAGGGTCTGAGGCTGCCAAAACAATTGCCGGGTTTCTTCGCGGATAAAGTTAGGATCCAGCCACGCGGCGCCGAGTTTTACAAGATCCTCAGGCGTCGACATAAAACCTCCACCTGGCAACTTATTACTTAAATCAACAGGTCGCCATGGTTTCGCCTGTCTGTCACTGGTCTGATAAAACTGTGCTCTTGCGCCGGTTTCAACATCGGGCACAGGTGACTCCAGAGCAAGAGGATCCAACACTGTTTCCTCGACCAATTGCCTGAAAGGTTTACCGGCCACTTCCTGCAAAACGGTTGCAATCAATAGCGCTCCAAATGAGGAGTATTCAAAGTCAGTGCCGGGGGCAAAACGTTGCGGGCTGCCGTCAAACAAGGCAAGACTTTGACGAACATCCAAATGCTGACGACGCAGTGCCATGGACTGATACAAACCCAACAGATCTCGATTGGTGCCATATTCTGGCAATCCGGCCATGTGTGATGCCAGTTGCCGTAAGGTCAGTTCTTGCCAGTCAGGGTTGGGTAAATTGGCAACATAACGACCAATAGGTTCATCTAAATCGACCAGCCCGGCGTCCAACATGCGCGCAAGTACCGTACCGGTTACCGGTTTCGAGGTAGAACCAATGCGATATAGAGTCTTGTTGGTCGCTGGTATAGCGTGCTCAATGTCTGCCCAACCCACGCTGCTGCTCCAGAGCAGTTTACCGTCGATGGCGATGGCAGCGGACAAAGACGGCACACCGATCGCAGCCTGATGTGTACGCAGCAACAGACAAGCCCTTTCCGCCACATCAGCTACCGAACTTTCAAGCACGCCAACCTGGCAACTTTGTGCATCAGGGACAGACTGCCAACCCCAAGGGGCACGCAATCGGGCACGATCTTCTGCCAAAAAACCGTAAGCAGGCCAAAGCAAATAGGTAACCAAACCAACAAGAGCAAACATCATCAAACGCAGCATATCCTTCAACTCCTGACATCTAAACGGGAGTTAAAGTCTGATATACGCTGTGCTACCGAGTCTTGCCGATTTCAAAAATCTAGCACCGATTCTGAACAGTGCGGCGATAATCACCAGGCGTCAGACCGGTTTGTGCCTTGAATGCCCTATTAAATGGTCCAATCGAATCGTAGCCCAGTGACAACGCAATCGACAGTACAGGCAATACATTCTGATTAGCATCACCAAATTGTTGACAGGCATCTTTCACGCGCAGTTCATTAAGGAAGCTGTTGAAATTGCGATGTCCCAAGGACTGATTTATTAATCGCCTGAGTTTGTGCTCTGGGCAATCCAGTTGTTTTGCAAGTGCAGTAATAGTGAGTCCGTTTTGCTGGTAACGTTTTTGCGCGATGAAACTATCCAGTGCATGCTTGATTTCTGACAGAACAGGATCTTGCGTGAATGTGGTCGGTTCCGACGTTGAACGTTTTTTTGCAGGGCCCTCGTTCTGTTCAATAATCGACACATCGACCCGATGAGCCTCTTCGTGCCCGGCTCCCGATTTAAAACTAAGACTGAACACCCTGCCAATACCCAGAGTGATCGCAATCAGCAAGATGCCTGCGTTAACCAGACCATACAACGCGGCATTGCGGAAACGCTCATCAATTAACTCAAAGACCACTAAAACGGTGCTATACAGACCAATGACGAGTACTAAACCAATTCTGGCTCGTCGACGCGCGTCCAACAGATCATCGGCGTAGCCTCTGATTGCGATAAAGACCGTGTGAACAATAAGGAATAACCCCGCCAAATGAATCAGATCATGAATGGGAGTAATGCCTGCGCGAACGCCTAGAGCGTACAAGTAGACCAACAATAGCAAGGTGAACAATGCTTTCTTCAAGGCCAAAATGGGGCCAATGGAAAAGTCATCTTCAAACAGGTACCGAATCAACAGCCAGAACAAGAGCGAAAATGCATCCGTCAGTATCAGCAACACATTACGCAGCAATCCGTACTGTTGTTCTGGTACCGGCGCTGTCAACACAATCAGTGCAGCCACACTGATACCGCAGGCAAGCAACAACCGTGTGACCGGTGTTCCCGGTTCTTTCAATAATAACGCCCCCAGCAAAACCAGTTGCCCCAACACCATTGCCCGGAACAACAGGTCCAACAGCACTATGAGTGGTAACGATGCCAGATCCATCAATGCTGCAATCTCACCGGGGTTTTCTCCAAGGGCCAGTCCATTTTTAAAAGCAGAGTGTTATAGCGATAGGTTCAAAGAGATCTGGTACAGACAGGCCACTTGAGAATTGCATCGTTCTTAGCAGTCCCCGGCAACTTCCCTCACCTGAAAGACATTGCCCTCACACCTTGGAATATTACCTGCAACAATGAGACTATCAAAGCCGGTGGCAATATTTCTTATATAACAACCCCGTTGTTTAACGCAGAGAAAGCACCAGTGTCATCGTGTATGAGTCGGCTTTGAACAGGAATTTCAAACCCGATTTTGCCACGAGTACCGTCTCGTCAACTGATCGGATGAGGAGCAACACTGAATGAAAGTGTTGTCCGTTGTGGACTACGGTGATTTTGCGGTGGATAACATGAGTACCGAGCGCACTATTGGCCACGTGACGGCTATGGTCGCTGAAACTGCAGGCACTGGCGCGATCCCGATGATGGTCGGTGGTGACACATCCATGCTCTACCCCGGTTTTAAGGGCGTACATAGGTGCACGGTAATGGCAGCTTTGGCCTGGTGCATTTCAGCGCGCATCCCGATGCAAACCGTCAGGCGGTGCGCACGATTTCAGATGACCAAGCTTTGTTCCTGCTGATCGATGAAGGCATCGTGAACGGCGTTCACCTGATTACAGTAGGTTTGCGTGGTGATGCGGTGACCTTGGATACCCTGCAATGGTTACGCGATCAACGCGTGCGCTATCACACCATGGCAGAAGTCGAACAGCGCGGTTGGGATGCGGTGATTGATCGGGTAGTGGCAGACGCCAGTGAGGATGACAGCGAAGAATAATATCTGGCGGAGGTTTACGCCTTGTCCCGTTTCAGACGGTTATTGGTGTCGCGACTGTTTTTAATCAGTGCGCTGTGATCGATCACAGCTGCTGATTTGGCGAGCCTGTCATACAGCACCACGTTCACCGTCGCTGCCAGATTCATGCAGCCGATAGTCGGCACAAACACCACAAAATCCGCCTGATCCACAATCGCTTGCGGAATCGACCCATCCTCCGGACCAAAGATATACAAGGCGTTTTGCGGATGGGTAAACTCAATCAGTGATTGTGCCCCCTCAACAAATTCAACACAGACCACGGGCAAATCAACAGGCAGGTTGCTCAACAAATCGTCACATTGCCGTAAGGGAATTTTACTGGCCAGGTCCTTGGTATCGGTCTGATAGCTGGCAGCACGGGCAAAGCGTTTGCCGGTGTACCAAACCTCGTTGGCCTGATAACAACCGGCAGCCCGCAAAACAGAGCCCACATTGGATGGGCTCTTTGGATCAAGCAGTCCAATAATCAATTGGACTTGACTGACTCAATCCACTGATTCACCCGACGCTCAAGCAGCGCCAGAGGCAAGGCACCGCCCATCAAGACCGTGTCATGAAACTCTCGAATATCAAAAGCGTCACCCAGCTCAGCACGGGCATGCGCGCGCAGTTCAAGGAATTTATTCATGCCAATCTTGTAGGACGTCGCCTGACCAGGCATCACGATATAACGCTGCACTTCAGAACGAATCGCCGCCAACGGCACAGAGGAATTGTCAGCAAAATAGTCAACCGCCTGCTGCTCAGTCCAGCCTTTGGCGTGCAAACCGGTGTCGACGACCAGTCGGATAGCGCGCCACATTTCTGACGTCAGCCGACCAAACTTTGAGTATGGATCCACATAGGTGTCCGGCATTTCACTGGCCAGAAATTCAGAATACAGTCCCCAC
>JAUSPW010000577.1 GCA_030652635.1 Pseudohongiella sp.
ACATAAACAGCTGCCTTGGTAGGGCATACCTTACTTCCTCTGTCGTCATTGAGTTCTTACAATAATGCTACGCTACCGGGCAGTGAGGTACATGTATCTCGACATAAAAGGGCCAAAATCATGCTGACAATGGAACGTTTCCTCAAGCACCGCAGGCGTTACGAATTTATTGCCGTTTTTTTATTACTTCTGTTGGTCGGTCTGGTAAATGCTACCACGATCATCATTGAGAGAATCAGGGAAGATCAGGTCACCCGTTGGATATCCGCATTCGGGCTGGAACTGACCGGGACATTGGTGATTTTGCCACTGATTCCATTGGTGGCATGGTTCATTCAACGATTGAATGTGAGCTGGGGAAATGCGCGCTGGAGAGTGTTATGGCACATCCCTGCGTGGATAGTTTTCAGTCTGCTGCATGTGTCGCTGTTTGTGATGGCACGAAAATTATTATGGGCTCTCGCCGGAGAGACGTATCGGTTTGGCAACGTGTGGTGGGGGTTGTTGTATGAGATGCGCAAGGGGTTGATTATTTATCTTGCGATCGTACTCACCCTGCACGCTTATTGGTTTATTGTTGATCGCTTGCAAGGCCAGGCGGATCTGGTGGAATCCTCGCCGGATTCACCGCCTCAGTACCCTCACCAGTTTTTGGTCAAAATGCTGAACAGGCAGTTTCTGGTCAGAGCCGATGCCATCGATTGGGTTCAATCAGCGAGTAACTACGTCATTCTTCACTGTGCCGATCGCAGTTATCCGATGCGCCTGACGATGACAGCGGTGACGGAACAGTTGGATCCTCGTCAGTTTGTGCGCATACATCGCACAGCCATCGTCAACATTCGAAGTATCCTAGCGATCAAAGACGGCGTCGATGCCCAGGTGGAGTTAACAACAGGTGCAACGTTGCCTGTCAGCAAGACCTACCAGCCGGAACTCAGACAAGCACTGAATCTTCGTCCCTGAAACCAGTGAATTGATCCCACACTTCGTCCCTCCGACCCTGACCAATATCTGACTCGGGGTCGGAGGGATTATTATTTGTACAGATGAAAACCATTCATGGTTGGAGAGGTTTACAACTGTACGTTTTTTGATCCCTCCGACCCCAATAAAACAGGAGAAATGCCATGCGCGTGGGAGTATGGGTGTTGATGTTGATGGCGGGTAGCGCCATCGCTGCAGAGTGGAATCAGTATGGGGGCGAGGGTGGACAGCAGTACACTTCGTTGGATCAGATTCGCGCGGATAATCTGCAGCACTTGACGCCCGCATGGACATACCGGTCAGGTGATTTGAATGAGGGTTTTACGTATAAGGCTCATTCATTTCAGGCCAATCCGGTGTTTTGGGAGAACAAGTTGTTTATCAGCACCAGCGCCAACATGGCCATTGCAGTGGATGCAGCGACCGGTGAGCAGTTGTGGGCGTTTGATCCGGAATTGCCTCGCGAGATCGCCTATTCGGAAAGTGCATCCCGTGGTGTCAGCCTTTGGCATGGTGCGTCGTCTATCTGTCCGGATCGGGTCTTGCTGGGGACATTGACCGGTATGGTCTACGCGCTGAATGCTGATACCGGGCAGTTGTGCAGCGATTTTGGTGATCAACAAGGCTGGGTGGATCTAGGCGCCACGGCGGGCGCGAGCGGCGATTGGCTGGGTGATTACAGTGTTACATCACCGCCAGTCGTTGTGGGTGATCAACTGATTGTTGGTTCTGCCATTGGTGACAATCAGGCAGTCGAGTCGCCACTGGGGATTGTGCGCTCGCTGGATGTGAGAACGGGCGCTACACATTGGATCTGGGATCCGATTCCTCGCGCATCGAATGATCCGATGCGGGCTGAATGGGCAGGAAACAGTGCCGATATCACCGGTGCTGCGAACGTCTGGGCACCGATGTCTGTAGATGAAGAGCTGGGTCTTCTCTACGTGTCGACCTCGTCACCAAGCCCGGACTTTTATGGCGGAGAGCGTCTTGGCGACAATCGATATGCCAACTCACTGGTGGCGCTTGACGTCAAAACCGGCACGGTTGCATGGCATCATCAGCTGGTTCATCACGATGTCTGGGATTACGACATCCCCGCACAGCCAACGCTGACGGACATCAGGCGTGGCGATGTGAGTATCCCCGCCGTCGTCATCGTCACCAAAACCGCCATGCTGTATGCGTTTGACCGTCGCACGGGTACGCCTTTGTTTGATGTGGAAGAACGACCGGTTCCAGTGTCGGATGTGCCCGGAGAAGTGCTGTCACGGACACAGCCGTTTTCAAGCATTCCACCCTTGGCAAGCCACGCAGCATTGACTGAGGATGATGCGTTTGGTGTTGCATTTTTTGACAAACGTGAGTGCCGCAACATTCTTCGCGAGTTCCGATCCGAGGGTATTTTTACACCACCCTCGTTGCAGGGAACGGTGCAATCACCGGGTTACGCAGGCGGTGCAAACTGGGGAGGGGTTGCCGTTGATCCAGTCCGTCAGATCGCGATCACCAACGTCAATCAGATTCCCGGATTGGTCAAACTGATTCCGCGAGACGAACTGGACGATCTGCGCGCAAGCGGTGAGTTGGAAGGCTGGCAGATCTCTCGGCAGACCGGCACACCGTATGTCATGGCCAGGCGTATATTTTTATCCTCACTGGGCATGCCATGCACCACACCTCCCTGGGGCAAGCTGGTTGCCGTTGATCTGCTTAGCGGAGAGATTTTGTGGGACATCCCGCTCGGCACCATCGCTGATCTGGCGCCCGCCTTTGTGCCGAACTTCAAGTGGGGCGTGCCAAATATTGGTGGCGCCATGGTGACAGCGTCAGGTTTGGTCGTGATTGGCGCAGCGACTGAACATGTGCTGCGCATCTTTGACATTACCAACGGGGAAGAGCTATGGTCTCATCGGCTGCCAACATCCGCTAACGCCACGCCCATGAGTTATGCCGTCGATGGCGTTCAATACATTGCTATTGCGGTCGGTGGGCATGAGGGCCTGGGTACCCAGGCTGGTGATTACCTGATGGCATTTAAAATCGGGGACGGAGGGATCAAAAAATGATCCCTCCGTCCCCAA
>JAUSPW010000392.1 GCA_030652635.1 Pseudohongiella sp.
GGCGAGCCCAATTTGCTGGACGTGATTTCTCCGGAAAAATATACCATTCTGCCCAACACCGCCGGCTGCTATACCGCTGCCGATGCCGTTCGTACCTGCCGGATGGCGCGTGAGTTACTGGACGGACATAAGCTGGTCAAACTTGAGGTACTGGGCGATCAGAAGACCCTATATCCGAATGTGACTGAAACACTCATTGCGGCCGAACAGTTGGTAGCCGATGGCTTTGATGTCATGGTGTATACCAGCGACGACCCCCTGATTGCTAAACGGCTTGAAGAAATCGGCTGTATTGCCGTGATGCCATTGGGTGCCCCGATCGGGTCAGGGCTGGGCATACGCAACCCCTACAATATCCGCCTGATTCTGGAAAACGCTACCGTCCCCATTATTGTGGATGCTGGCGTAGGAACTGCCTCTGACGCAACTATCGCAATGGAACTCGGGTGTGACGGCGTATTGATGAATACCGCCATTGCTGAGGCTCGCGATCCGGTACTCATGGCCTCTGCCATGCAAAAAGCCGTTGCCAGTGGCCGTGAGGCCTGGCTAGCTGGCCGTATGCCGCGCAAACTTTACGCCAGCGCATCGTCTCCCATTGATGGCACATTTTTTTAGACACCTGGCGCAAGAGCTCTTTTTATGGAAAACAACATCACGCCTGACGCAGGCGATACAACGTCAGCAGACTCTGCAGCACAAGCACCCGTTCGCCGCCCATTGCGTAGTTACGTCATCCGCAGTGGCCGCCAGACCGTTGCACAACAGGAGGCGATCGAAAAACACTGGTCAACTTATGTCATTGAAGACCACCTGTCACCACTGAATGCTGAGGTTGTGTTTGGCCGCCACGCACCACTGGTGCTTGAAATTGGCTTTGGTATGGGCGACTCCCTCGCTGAAATGGCCATCAACAATCCCGACAAAAACTACATTGGTATCGAAGTCCATCGCGCGGGCGTGGGCAAGCTGATCAATTACATTGAAAGCAGCAAACTCAGCAACCTGAGGATATATTGCTTTGACGCGGTAGAAATTCTGGCCAAGTGCATCCCGGACCACTCGCTGGATTTGGTTCAGATCTTTTTCCCGGATCCCTGGCATAAGAAGAAACACCAGAAACGGCGCCTGATTCAAACCGCGTTTGTGCAGGATTTGTTAAAAAAACTGAAACCGGGCGGACGAATCCATTTGGCCACCGACTGGCAACATTACGCAGAACAGATGATGGACGTGCTCAGCGGTATTGATTTACTTAGCAATACCGCCGGGAAGGGTCAGTACGCACAGAATACCGGCCGACCAGAGACCAAGTTCGAACGGCGCGGAAACCGGCTTGG
>JAUSPW010000591.1 GCA_030652635.1 Pseudohongiella sp.
CGACCGACGCTGCGCAACTCACCCTCGTGCTGCGCACTCGGAGTTCAAACAGTGCTCGCGTTTTTTCGGTCGACCGCGCAGAGGATAAGCGCGGCCTGATTGGTCCGGTATTGCCACCCGCGCCCGACGCTCTTTTGTGTCGGCGGAGGCTGTTCCCGATCAGAATCCTCGCAGCGACCCGTATCTGTCCCGATGGAACAGTGCGTCACCTAGCGTCTGCTGTGCAACTCTCGCCCGTTTCAGGAAAAAACCAAGGTCGAACTCGTCAGTCATGCCGATGCCACCATGCATCTGGACGCCTTCGTTGCTGATCAAGGCAGAAACTTCGGAGAGTTTGGCTTTGCACATGCTTGCCAGCGCGGGAATATCTTGGGCATCGTCACCACGATCCAGTTCTGAAAGCGCTTTGCGCACCAGCGATTTGCATAACTCAATTTCTGAATACATCAGGGCCGCGCGATGCTGAAGGGCTTGGAACGCACCAATCTGGACACCGAACTGTGTGCGTTGCTTCAGGTAGTCTACGATGCGATCAAATACTTCCTGCATGCTGCCCAGCATTTCGGCAGACAAACCGATACGTCCAATATCAAGGGTACGCTCCAGCGCGGGCCAGCCAGCACCTTCGGCGCCTAATAATGCACTTGCTGGCACGTTTACCTTGTCAAAACTGACGTTGGCGGCGTTGCGGCTGTCGACCATGCTCAGCGGCTGGATGTTAATGCCAGGGGTAGTGGCATCGACCACAAGCAGACTGATGCCGTTGTGATCACCGGCTTTGCCGGCGCTGCGGGCAACCACAACAAATTGATCAGCAGCAGCTGCGTCGAGCACAAACTTCTTAACGCCATTCAGTTCATATCCTTCAGCAGTTTTCACTGCGCTGAGCGCTATCTGCGCCGGATTGTGGAAAGCGCCTTCTTCCAGTGCAAACGCCACAATGGATTCACCTGCAGCAATCGTTGGCAACATTGCTGCCTTTTGCGCATCACTGCCCGCCAGATTGATTGCGGTGGCGCTCAACAAAATGCTTGATACCAGTGGCGTTGGCACCAGGGTGCGCCCCGTTTCTTCCAGCACAATACCCAATCCGGAATAACCGAACTCAAACCCACCGTAGGCTTCCGGGATGGTCATACCGGCCCAGCCCAGGGCTACCATGCTCTGCCAGAGTTCTTTGGAGAACCCCAGCGGATCTTTTGTATCACGGATTTTGCGCAGCACCGCAACCGGCGCCTGCTCGCGGCAGAAGCTGCGGGCGGATTCCTGCAACATCAGCTGATCTTCATTGAATACTAATGACATGTTGTGCAGCTCCCTTATTGCTTGCCGATCATTGAGGTCATGTCGGGCAAGCCGAGCACACGTTTGGCGATGACGTTCAGCTGTACCTCGTAGGTGCCGCCTTCGATCGAGTTACCTTTGGAGCGCAACCATTCGCGCGCGACTGCGAGCTCTTCGGCAGCAAAGTCTGAGGCATCGTCTGTTAATGATTCCCAACCCAGCGCTTGTGTACCCACCGCCTGCAGCAGCAATTCATAACGACGTTTGTTCAGCTCGCAGCCATAGTTTTTTAACATGGACGAGGTGGCATTAGGGCCTTTGCTGAGTTTGGCTTCCTGGGCAGAGCGCTGCGAGGTCAACGCAAAGGCCTCGCTGTCGATCTTGAACTGGGCAATCTGATCACGCAGTGCCGGGTCAGACAATTTGTTTGTGTCGCCGCGATACTTCATAGCGGTCTGTTCGAGGCTGCCGCTAAGTCCGCCACGATTATTGCGCCCACTGGTGAGACCAAACCCAGAAATCATGGTGCGTTCGTGTTGCAACAGACGCTTCGCTATCGTCCAGCCGTCGTTCAGGCGACCCACGACATTACGGGCGGGTACTCGCGCATCATCAAAAAAAGTTTCGCAAAACACCGAGTTGCCGCTGATCAACTTGATCGGTTTGGTGCTGACACCTGGCGTCTGCATATCAAACAAAATAAAGCTGATGCCGTTGTGTTTTGGCACTTCAAAATCCGTGCGCACAAGACAGAAAATCCAATCGGCTTTATCCGCGTAAGAGGTCCAGATTTTAGAACCATTGATAATGTAATCATCACCATCCAGAATAGCTTTACACGCCAGACCCGCCAGATCAGATCCCGCACCAGGCTCGCTGTAACCCTGACACCAGCGGATTTCACCACGCACAATTTTCGGAATATGCTCCAGCTTCTGCTCATGTGTTGCCATTTCCAGCAATACAGGCCCAAGCATACTGATACCAAAACTGACCAGCGGCGGCCGCGCACTGATGCGTTGCATCTCTTCCGCCAGAATCAGACTCTGCCCCTTGTCCAGACCACCACCACCGTACTCAGACGGCCACGTCGGGCAGGTCCAGCCTTTGCCAGCCATGCGGTCGAGCCACAGTTTACTGTCAGGATTTTTGAATACTGCGTGACGACCACCCCAGACCACTTCGTCTTCGGGAGCGGGGGTACGCATGGATGCTGGACAGTTCTCCTCCAGCCAGGCGCGGGTTTGTGCGCGGAAAGATTCCAGATCAGACAAGATGTTGTTCCCCTGTTTTGCCTATTGTTGTCTTTGTAGTTTAACGATCGAACGGCCACTCGAAGTGTAGCAATCGATGCTTTGACAAGCCAGACAGCTTGGTCGTTACAACGGAGAATTTATTCAGGAAAACCTGGCAGGCAGTCGTCTATGCTAATCAAGCTTGCCTGATATCCAAAGGCAGACTACTATCTTAGCTAAACACACTTAGCTAAGGCGACTTTTAAATGGAAACCGTCAACATGCACGAAGCCAAATCCCGGTTGTCACAACTGGTGGACAAAGCTGCCAAAGGCGAAACTGTTGTGATTGCAAAGGCTGGCGTCCCGGTAGCACGAGTTGTTGCAATTGACACTGTAGTCAACAAACCAAAGTGCCGCTTGGGTTTTCTCACCGGTCACATTCAGGTTCCCGATGATTTTGATCGTATAAGTGATACAGAGATTGCACAGCTTTTTGGTGAGTCGCGATGAATCTGATGCTGGATACTCACCTGTTACTGTGGGCAGCCGGAAGCCCTGAGCGCTTGTCGGCCTCAACAACTGCCTTGATCAATGACCATCACAACGTGCTGTATTTCAGCACAGCCAGCCTATGGGAGATTGTCATCAAGTCAGGATTGGGCAGAGACGACTTCCATGTTGATCCGCACCTGTTCCGGCGCGGATTGCTGGAGAACGGATATCTGGAATTGCCTATCCTGTCCCAGCATGTGCTAAGCGTTTCTCACTTGCCAGACATCCACAAGGACCCGTTCGATCGCATGTTGGTGGCACAAGCGCAATCCGAAGGATTTATGCTGCTGACGTCAGATGAGCGCGTCGCCAGTTACCCGGGGCCGGTGAAACTTGTTTGATACTTAATCCAATGCACACTGGCAACAATTGCCCATAAACACATGCAACCCGCGACTCAGCGCGCCAGCTGCCTGATCCAACGCGGCAGGCGGCCATCAATAAACATCAGCCCGACAAAGATCACAATCATGCCCACCACATGTGAGGGCAGGATGACTTCTCCCAGAAACCAGAATCCGAGAAGAATCGCCGAGATGGGCGCAATGAGTGTGGTTGTTGAAAAATTGGTCGCGCCAACTTGCGGCAGCATCCTGTACATAATCTGAAAGGTAAATGCTGTCGATATCAGGCCAATTGCCAGCGCCGCCATCCATGTCGTCGGCAGTACCATCACCGGCAAACCTTCTGCGAGAAACGCAATGGGCACAGTCACCACTGCGGCGCCGGTGAGTGCGATGGACGACAAGGCCGTTGCTTCGACATGGCGAAAACTCCGCACGATATTTAATGCCAACGCATAACAAAGCGTCGCCAGCAAACACGCACCAATGGCCCACAACTTGGAGTTACCTTCCATCTGCAATGCAGGCGACGCCAGAATGGCTACGCCCGCAAAACCGGCCACCACGCCAACCGCCTTGCTCCAACTCAAGCGCTCACCATTAACCCAGTAGTGAGACACAATCACCGTCATGATCGGCGTCAAGGCATTCACAATCGCGGCCACGCCACTGGCGAGATTTGCCTGAGCCAGCGGAAACAAGGCAAACGGAATGGCATAGTTCAGCACACCCAACATACCCAGCTTGAACCACAGCATAGGATCTCGCGGCACCGACTTGCCCCGCACAACCAGAAACAGCCAGCAGCCAAGCGCACCAATGCTGACGCGCAGCGCCGTCACCCACAAGGGCCCCAGCTCACGAATCAATAAGGCATTAAAGATAAAGGAACCGCCCCAGACTGCGCCTAAAAACACAATCCAGAACCACTGACGTGAAGTCATGACAAATCACCAAAAAGAAAACGCGCGAATTATGCGCCTCTTTCAGCAATCGTCACAGCCGTTTCTTGCTGTCATGCGCAATCCACCAGATGCTGTACCGAACCAGGAACCGGAGTGAGCGACAGCTGTGTGGACTCTCGGACATTCACAAGATGCGGCTGCAATAAATCGAAGCTTCTGACTGAAGCGTCATAACTCAAACCCACTCCGCCCGACCCAGCTTCTCCCGATCAAGCGCCGCCGCCACCCAAAAATCAAACGCAGCAAACACACACTGCTCACGCGTCATCCCCACCTTTTCAAAAGTTTTACGCCGCGCAGCATCCGTCATCAAAGTAAAATAACACGCCCAGGCAAACTCAACCTCCACATCATCACGCAGATACGGCGTCAACCGCTCACGCATTGCCCGCATACTTTCATACAAAGAATCGATATAAACCTTATACAAATCCGGATAACCCGTTTTCAGATCCAACCAGAATGCCGTTGAAAACTGCGCATCGTTTTCCACCCATACTTTGATCCGATAACGCAAAATATCCATCAGATTGTTGGTCGCATAGGCAGTAATGGGTTTGTGCACCCGCGCCTCCCACCGCACAATCAACTCATGCACCAGTTCTTCCTTGTTCGTAAAGTACTTGTACAGTGTCTTGGTGCTCATCCGCAGAGAGCTGGCTAACTGGCCCATTGAAATCGAGCGAATTCCCAACACCTTCGCCTTACGCGCAAACTCATCAACAATCTGATTTGCCACCCCGGCACTGCCGTCATCCGCAATTCTGCTGACCAGCTTGACAACCAGACTTTCGACCGGCCTTTCCACCGGGGAATGCGCCTGCGCATGTAACA
Organism: Pseudohongiella sp.; assembly: GCA_030652635.1. Lineage (GTDB taxonomy): Bacteria > Pseudomonadota > Gammaproteobacteria > Pseudomonadales > Pseudohongiellaceae > Pseudohongiella. The sequence goes on from JAUSPW010000591.1 coordinate 5,217, forward strand.
CTGCAGTAGTTGATGTCATGGTTCTCCATATCGCTTCTTACACGTCTGTACGCCTCACTCAGCGAGGCGGCAGTATGACGGCATTTGGGCCTGCCTGGAACTCGGCATTAGGGTCTATCACCAGTCCATCAATGATTCGTGAACGGCCGACCATAGGCCCACCGTCCGCTGGCAATGCTGGCGCCTGATCCTTATAAGACACCACACGCGTAGCAACTTCGCTGGCATCAGGTGTCATCACAAATGCCGGCAAGGCATCAACGCGCAGCGCATAAGAAATATGCGTTTTTTCATCACGATTGCCCTCAGGATGATAGTCAGCACCTCGGCTCAGTGCGTAATACACCGCCGGCAACTCAACCCAGGTCAGTGATTCGATAACAGGACCACGCGCATTGACCCAGCCCTGATACACCGGCAGCCACGGACGGTAACCGCCCACATAACCACGCAGAGTGCCATCGTCCTTCATCTCAAGTTTGATCTGGGCCTGCAGCAATTCCAGATCCCGCGTATAGCCCGGATCACGCAACATTACATGAGCAGGTTCACGGGACTCGATCACACCATCAACCGTGCGCGCCGGAAACAAGCCCTCATATTTGGCATGCGGTTGAATACGGTAGGTATAGTGCGGGGAGATGTTGCCATCACCGCCTTTCACCATATTGTCCTGGCTCATGTAAAAACCAACCATCACATTGCTGTCATTGGCAGGATCATTGCCCTCGCCGGACACCACGATTACCATCGTCCACGAGCCATTGCGCATACCGTCATTAAACTGCATCGCGCCACTGGAAAGGCGTTCAGGCCCGCGATAAGTTTTCCAACAGCCCAGCGTTTGGTAAAAGGTATTGTCAATGCCCGGTTCACCCGTTGGGCTGACCAGACCGGTGTCGGTATTGCCGTCCAGATTGAGCCCCTCTGCCACATTTCCTGTCATCGGCACTAAACCAGGATCGGGATAGGTTGTGGGGTTCACATAGACATTTGCACGGTCCTTACCACGAAACGCCATCTGGTTTTGACCATGAGAAGGATTGCGACTTGGATTGGCAGGATTGCGTAACCACTCCGCTTCCTCGCGCGTGTACCCTGCACGAATCAGCACTTCAACCCAATCCAGCTCGGGGTTAACGCCCTGTGGGCAATCGCTGCCAGGGCCTTCGATGCCCGTTTCACCGGCAAAATACATGGCCGGTTCGTTCCATTCAATCACATAGGAACGTTGCCACTGCGCGTGGGCAGTCAGCGGCAACACCAGCGTTGTCACCGACAAACAAACAGCTTTAACGAATTCGGTTCTGTTCAGCATCAATTTATCCCCCGAGCCTTAAGCTATGACGTCGCTGACGGCCCGGGCCGTGCGCATTGAGCCGGTACCAAACTCGCCCACCGGCGCACCGGCCAACTGCATCGCAGTCAAAGACACTCGTGTCACAGACTCTCCCGGCGCATGAATGTGTTGACCAGCTTTGTGCCTGCCACCCGCGCCGCCCGCCAGCATCATGGGAATATTCTCAAGTGAATGGATCTTGGCATATCCGGTATCACTGAACGCAAACACCAGGCAGTTATCCAGCAAGGTGCCACTGCCTTCTTTGACCGCATCGAGCTCCTCAAGGAAGGCACCAAAACCTTCCATCACCAGTCCTGCCAGTTTGCTGGACTCGGGTTGATAACCCAGCTGAGCATGCGTGGGTTCATCGTGGGTAATCTGATGATAAATTTTGCTTTGTCCGGCCACGTACGTTTCCGAGGTGCCGCCGGTGTGGATAAAGTTGAATACACGGGATTGATCACAGGCCAGCCCCATGGCCAACAAACGCGCCATGACGCGGGTATTGCTGTTGACGACATCAACGGATGCGGCGCGCGCCATTTCTGCAGGTGTATCCGGTAATACACAGGCCTCGCGAGGCTCTGGACGCTGCAATTGCACTGCGAGCTGATTTTCCATTTCGCGCAGGGACGTGAAGTATTGCTCCAGCTTGATCTGATCGTCGTGCCCGACACTGCGTAGCAAAGACTGCCGCTGCTCAGTCACCGCAGACAACACGCTCTGACGCAACATGATTGCCGGGTCTGGCGCCCAATGATCACTGTTTGGATCCTGAAAACCATCACCAAACAAGCGGCGATACAAGGCTACTGTTGTCTGATCGGGCGAAGCAAATGTAGATCCGGTGCGGGTTGAGTAGCTGATCGGTCGACGAGAGATCGAGGCATCAATATCCAACACTTTAAACCGCGTTGAACCGCCAATGGCATCCGCCACACGTGTATCCAGCGTCGGCGCATCAAACCGGCCGCTGCCCGCAGGGGCCACACCCGACAGGATGGACGCATGCCCACTCCAATGCACAAGGTTCGGTCGGGTATCCGGAATGGCGCGAAACCCCGAAAACACCGAGACTTTGTGCTTTAACGCGGCAATCGCCTGCAACTCTGGCGTAATCTCATAGTCCAACCCGGTCTTCTGTGGCACCCAGCGCGTGCCCCCGGCGGGGGTATCAGTGAGACCCAGCCCCCAAAAATAGGTACCAAAGCGTGTGGGAATGGAGCTGCCATCGGCATACGCATTTCCATTATCGTTCAGAAACAGATTCAGCAATGGCAGCCCCATGCTGACGGTTGCGCCACCCAATATGCCTTTCAGCAGTGAACGTCGATTGAAGTTCTTAGCCATGATTCATTCCCCCTGCTGCTGTGATTGGGCCAGCGCCGTGTCAGGCGCAGAACTTGCGTTTTTAGCGACACCTTGCGGGAGTACAACCTCAAAAAACTCCGGTGTACGCGCTATCTGGCTGAACAGCGCAGGCACCCGATAACCATTGCCGGCAAACTGTTCGATTTGTGTGTTGATATAAGTACGCTCAGCGCTGCCTGGCATGCGAGCAGCACCGTATGCATAGACATTGCGGACAAGGCAGGACGACGCCCTGGGATCGTTGTACAAGAACTTACCCAGCCCTTGCGCGCCTGCAAATTTATTGCCAAACAGGTCGGCCGTCACATCGATCAGCTGGCCGTTTTCAAATTTGCGCAACTGCCCCAGTCCATCAAAGTGCTCAAGCGCCAACCCAGGCGGATCGCTGCGCTGGTGGCAGACGATACAACCAGGATTACTCATGTGATCCAGCAGTCGCTCACGCGAGGTTGCCGCATCACTGTCCACAACCGCCGAAAAATCTACATCGGCAGGCGGCTCCGGAGTATGTTCACACAAGAAAATCTCGTGCAGCTTGATACCCCGAATTGTTGGAGAAGAGGTGCCCGGGTGTGCATACAGGGACAGAAATCCGATTTGTGAAAAAATACCTGAACGCTCGGCGGATTCGGGGAATGTGTAAGGCGCCCATTCTTCACTGGACGCAAACGGAACCTGGTAAATCGCAGCCAGTGGTCGGTTGAGGAAGGTCTCATTCGACGTAAATATTTCACGGTAATCGCGCTCTTTGACAACCAGCAGATCCACCAGCGTCCGGATCATCTGCTGTTCAGCGCTGTCCGCAACCAACTGATTGAATTTTGGATAGATGCTGGATTCCTTGACCATATTGTCAAATCCATCAATCTGCATCATGTCGATCAGGAATGCCTGTATGCCCTCCTGCACCCGAGGCGATTCACTCAATCTCGCAATCTGGCTTTGTAAACCCTCATCGGTCAGCAATTCACCACTCGCGGCGGCCGCCAACAATGCTGCATCCGGAGCACTATTCCAGAACAGAAAGGACAATCGGGATGCACGTGAATACGCATCCAGCCGCCAGCCATCTGCATTGGCAGGGTCCGGTTCTGCGCGCTCAATCCGGAACAGATATTCCGGTGCCGCCAGTAAACTGCTCAAGGCCAGTTGCAGCCCGGTATAAAAATCACCTGATTGTTGGGTGCCTGAGGCCGCAGCCGCCAATCTTGCATCCAACTCCGTTGTGCTGAGCGGGCGACGGAACAACAACTCGCCGTAGTGGCTGATGAATTTTGCAGCACAGTCGTGATCAAACGAGGATACCGACGCTGGAGTACAAGGCGTAGAGGTAGCGCGTTGCTGCTCACTGAGCACTTGCCGCGAAATATCCTGAGCAAGCGTAAAGTACTGTTCAAAGCCCGCAGCCGTCAGCGACAAAGTAGCGCTGCCTAGGGCCTGCAGACCCAGTTCACGGCGCTCAGGTTCAAATCGCCCACTGATCTGGATAGTGTCACCAAACACATCGGCGATGCTTTGACGATACTGCGGTTCAGTCAGACGGCGCACAGCAACAACCAGGGAGGAATCATTACTGTCGTTGACAGAGTCATCTGCAAAAACAACGTAACTACAGAGTGCGGCACTTAGCCCCAACCCAATAGCGGTCGTCAAAACAAACAGGCGAGCAGATTTCATAATGGGCTGACCTTTTTTAGTTTTTAGTTATTATTTTTTGAATGTCGCGGCACTCACGCTGGAAAATATGTATGTTTCTATATTTTCCATGTTGCCTGAGTCTACCTGCTTGAGTCAGCTTGTCAATATCCTAAGAAGGTTGGAAAGGAGCCCGACGCAGCCCCGAGCCCGAGCGCAACTCCAACTACGGAGTGAGCATCGGGAGGGCGTCGTGATGCCGGCCCAATCAGGCCGCGCTTATCTTCTGATTGTCCGACCGAAAAACGCGAGCACTGTCCGAACTCCGAGTGCG
>JAUSPW010000594.1 GCA_030652635.1 Pseudohongiella sp.
CATGGCGTTGCAATAGCAACGTTGTTTTTGTCAGCCGATTTGCTCAAGTCAGGACGACCCAACACCCGACTTCAGTCAGCTATATTGGTGTCTGGACTGCTTCTCCCAGCACTCGCTTTGTGTGGCTTGGTGTTTAGCAGCGGCGCTGCCGCAAAAGCTGGACTCAAAGATGTGCTGGAAAACGCCGCGATGTTGCATTGGCTGCCATGGTTACAGGTGGGGGCAGTGACAAGCACAATTTTGCTTACCAGAGCCTGTTATCTGTTATTCAATCTTCAGAAAAAAGCGAAAGCAGAGCCAATTCCACGTCAGCGTTTATTGATTTGGGCGTCCATGAGTATGGTGCCAGTATTACTGCCATGGTTATGGTCGCCGATGAACCAGGCCTTGCAGAAAACACTGGTGGTTTACAAACTCGTGGAGCTCAGTTGGCCGATTGCATCAGGCTTGGCCATAGCCATCTTTGTCATCTGGCGCGGTTGGCAGCTGCCGGCTTTTCTGGCTCATATGAGCAATCCGTTTCTGCGTTACTCAATACGGTTTACGCGGCGATCTAAAAAGGCTTTGTTGCCGGCATTTGATGTGAGCCTGAGTACCAAGCGCTTTCGGGCTGCCGAGCGACGTATGAACCGGTACTGGCAAGGTGGCACCGTAAACCGCAGTGCCGCTTTATTGGTGGGCTTCATGCTGGTGGCGGCAGTTTTTATGCTTGTGTTATAAGAAAACCCGGTTTATCCAATTCCATTCATATAAAGGTTCACAACGTGGCAACCCATTACGCTCGCCTGACATCAGGTTTGATTGCAGTTTTAATGTTTGCATCAGTTGATGCGGTTTTTGCTGATGATTCACTGGATGCGCTTGCTGAGCGTTACGTAAAACTGTCGCTGGCCTTTGGCGAAATTGACAGCCACTACGTTGATGCTTACACCGGGCCAGCTGAGTGGCGAGAACAGGCGCGTGCGGCGGCGTTGCCTTTGTCAGTTCAGATGACAGCGGCCGCGGCGCTCACCACAGAGTTGGGTGCGGCTCAGGCCGACGCAGGTGAAGAGGCACGACTGGTGCAATTGCAGCGTAATGTGCTGGCGCTCAGCACGCGTATGCGCATGGCCAATGGTGAGCGACTGTCATTTAATGAAGAAGCGGCGCTGCTGTACGATGCGGTGCCACCGGACTATGACTACGCGGAATTTGATGCCGCTTTGGTCGAACTGCAAGCATTGTTGCCGGGCGATGCGCCTTTAGGTGACAAGGTGCAGGCCTTGCGGGAAAAATTGATTGTGTCGCGCGACAAAGTACCTGCGGTAATGGAAGCTGCCATTGCAGAGTGCCGTGCACGCACCGTCGCGCGTTATGAGCTGCCAGCGGATGAACGCTTTGATCTGGAGTTTGTCACCGATAAACCCTGGAGCGGCTATAACTGGTATCAGGGCAACAACCGATCGCTGATTCAGGTGAATCTGGATCAGCCGTTCCTGATCACACGTGCATTGGATCTGGGCTGCCATGAAGGTTATCCCGGCCACCATGTGTGGAATCTTTACGTCGACAACCGCTTTGTGAAAGAAAATGGCTGGCTGGAATACCAGGTGTTTCCATTGTTTGCGCCGGCCAGTCTGTTTGCTGAAGGATCAGCAAATTATGGTGTTGAATTGGCATTTCCCGGCGACACCCGTCTTGCCTATGAGCAGCAGATGCTATATCCCATTGCGGGCCTGAATCCTGATGATGGTGCGCAATTTGAAGCCGTCAGCACCTTGATGAGTAAACTGGGCAACGCCCGCACACAGATCAGTCGCGACTATCTGGATGGCAAAATCACGCGTGAGCAGGCGATTGAACTGGCCATGAAGTATCGCTTTTTATCCCGCTCGCGCGCCGAACAAAGTTTTGATTTTGATGATACCTATCGGGCTTATGTCATCAATTACACGTTGGGACTGGACATTGTGCGTGACTACATCGGGCGACATGCGGACAGTGATGAGGCACGGTGGGCAGTATTTGAGGCATTGTTAAAAACGCCTACCGCAGCGAGTGATCTTGTGGAGTGATGTAAACAGCCTTCACTCAGCTTTCTCTGCGGTTGCGTTTTGTGCACGCAGTGACTCAAGTATAGGTTTAAGCCGTTTACGTCTGAAAGCGGCATACATGATAGTGGTAGCTAGAACTGTTGGTGCCGGGCTCAATTTAAGGTATTGATGAAGCCATTCAGGAGAGTTTGGCAGCAACTCTGTTAAAGCTGCCGGAACCAGGAAAAATGCAAAAAACGAAACTGTTAGACAAATCGGGAAAAGCAGATGAAAAAAAGTGGCGCCTCTACCCCGCGAAGCTTGCCGAATTGCCATCTGCATCATTAACTTTTCTTTCTCACGGGTAGAGGCGCCCATTTCAATTTTCCTATTGCTTTAAAAATTCTTGTTTTATCAATAAGTAAAGTCAATTTACCATTTGACTACGTGGCATGCCTCGCCATCATCAAAATACAAGCGGTCAGATCCTCCTGTTGCTAATGAATACCCTATATTGGCAGTTGTTCCCAACACGAAACCAGCAAATGCGCCAATTATCGAACCTGCTGGTCCTGCTATTGAAAAGCCCACAGCTAAACCAACAGCTGCACTTGAGTAGCCTATGGCGATATCCATGGGATCGATATCACTGCCACCGGAAATCAGCGTTACTTCTGAAGAATTAAGTTCTCTCATTTCAAACTCCTTTTCGATAAATTTTGAGGGCCATGCAATCTTTTTGTAGCATATGAAAAGGTGGTTAGTTGTTTTTTTTTAGAAGAAAGTGTTGTTCCTGCTTCCCAGTCGAACCGCCAATCAATTCCCCTGAATCTTACCGCCCGACGCACTCACCATCAGTGACACGATAGTATCCATAATGTTCGGTTCAAACCCCTCAGTATGCCCCTTGTCTATGCGCACAACGTCGGCAATCACACGTCCTTCATCACAACCCGGGTATTCATATACCTGAGCCGTGCCCGGTCGTGGCAATAACCCCCACTCGCGGGTGCCGGGATTCTGGCTGCGACTGTCGTAGGTGTTGCCGGCCTCCGTGTCGACCACGTCATCACGGCGTACACGGGCACTGCAGTTATAGCGTTGCGCCAGCGCGGAGTTGTCCGGCAGTGACACAATTTCGTACTCGCCAATTGCGTAAATATGCGAAAAGTGACAGGCGGGTTCTGCGGGAGGTGTTGCTGCCGGGTTTGCTGCAGGTGTTGCAGCAGGCGCTGCCGGCGGTGGCGCATCTGCCTGACGAGGACGTCCCGCATTTGGCGAACGTTGTGGCGCACCGCCTAATCGTCCACCGGACAGGCTGGCAAAACCATCTACTTTGTTCTCAAAAAATTCGGTACAAATCAATCGACGGGATGTCAGTCCGCCCTGTGAGTGTCCGGCCAGCCAGAAAGAGCGGATATTGTCCTTGCCCACAGCCTCCGTCACGGTTGTCACAATATTCTGCAGATACTGATCGTCTTCCGGGCGCCACACCGCAGCGGGAGAGTAGGGCGTCGCAACAACCAGACGATACTTTTCTTTTAACTCCCACGCCGGGAAATAGGCATGCTGATACGCCGTGTTGGAACCGCCGCCATGCAGATTGAGGATAAAGGTCACCGCTTCGCCCGGTCGCAGATCACAAGGATAATCCAGCACCCAGGTACGGCTGGTTGCCAGATCGGTGACCGGTGCATTGACCCCGGGGGTACATGCGCTGCCCAGCAATTGCATATGTTCCTGCGCCTGCGCGTGATGACTCAAAAACAGACCTGGCAGCAGCCCAAGTGTCAGGGCAAACGCACTGGGCAGCGGCATTGTGCGAGATTTGAAGGGGTTCATTTTCATAAACGGCAGTCTCCGCAAAATTATTGTTGTGCTTGATGAATGTTGGGAAATCTTTTTGGTGTACGGAAAAGTTGATAACAACTTTACTCCGAAAAATGCAGTTCGACAAACAGCAGGGCTCTATCAGCAAGTCGTGTCCAATATTCAACGAGAATGCAATCTGAGTCCCTTGAGCTAATGTACGTGAACGCACAGAAGTAAATCGACAATGATTTACCTTGAGATGCTCCTATACGTGATATGCATCCTGCGCAGCGTTCTACTGATGTAACTACTAGATGAAATCATGGATAAATAGACTATCAAGGTATTTGACTGATTGGCACAAGCTTTTTCCAGGTCATCAAAAGCTCGAAGAGTTGAGTCCCTTGCGGGCGGAATTATTGAGTGTGGATCAACTGGTTGCCTACGGTAAGACCTTGGCAGCAAAACACACACTGAGTCATACCTTACATCTGGATCATCTGCTCAAACGCTTGGCCGAAAACGAGCAAGCATTGGATGGAGCCTGTGAGTTGCTCACCATCGCTGTAAAGGCGAAACGGCGTATTGCCCCCGCTGGGGAATGGCTGCTGGATAATTTCTATCTCATTGAAGAGCAAATATCTACTGCGCGCCGACATCTTTCCAAGGGCTATAGTCGTGAGTTACCACGTCTAGCCAATGGTCACTCGGCGGGACAGCCTCGCGTCTATGACATGGCACTGGAAATCATTTCTCATGGTGATGGCCGTGTTGATGAAGAATCCTTGTGCATGTTTGTTCAAGCCTATCAGACCGTGACATCGCTGACGCTGGGTGAGCTGTGGGCAATTCCAATCATGCTGCGCTTGGCGTTAATCGAAAATCTTCGACGAGTGGGGGTCAGTATTTCCACCGCGCGTTACTGTCGTAATGATGCGCAAGAGTGGGCGAGCAAAATGATAGCCACGGCAGAAACTGATGCCAAAAGCTTGATTCTGGTGATTGCGGATATGGCGCGTTCTAATCCTCCGTTGACCACCCCTTTTGTGGCAGAGCTGGCACGTCGCCTTCAAGGTCATGGGCCTGCGCTCGCTATGCCATTAACCTGGATAGAACAGCGCTTGTCTGAAACGAGTCAGACTATCGAACAGATGGTGCGCACAGAGAACCAGCAACAAGCCGCAGAGCAGGTGTCTATCAGTAACACCATCGGTAGCCTTCGGTTTTTAGGGGCATTGGATTGGCGTGAGTTTGTGGAAAGCATGAGCGACGTGGAATTCGTTCTGCAAAAAGATGGTGCTGGTGTTTATCCCTTGATGAACTTTGCGACACGCGATCGCTACCGTCATGTCATAGAAAAACTCGCAAAAAAAAGTAGCCTGTCTGAGGCAGAGATTGCGCGCGAAGCCGTTCGATTGAGTGTAGGTGGAATGGCGATTGGTGATGCAGAACCCACAGCACATGTGGGCTATTACCTGATTGGTGATGGGTTTATGCAACTTTCAAAGGCCGTGATCAAGCGTAAGTTTAGTGTTGTTTGGACACGCAAAAATACACAGAGGCTTTGTTGGGTCTCCTACCTCGGCAGTATCTTGTTATTAACACTTCTGTTCAGTCTCTTTCCCATAGGCAATTTTCTGGTTGCTGGCACCGTGCTCTGGCAGCAATTACTATTTAGCGTTGTATTACTGGTTGGGGTTGGTCAGTTCGCTGTGGCACTGGTGAATTGGCTAACGACTTTACTGGTGGCCCCAAAACACTTGCCGCGTATGGACTTTGATAAGGGATTGCCGGCAGCCGTCTGAACCTTTGTAGTAATCCCTACGCTGCTGGTTAGTGATCAGAATGTTGATGATCTATTAGAGGCATTGGAGGTGCGCTTTTTAGGTAATCAGGATGGCCGTTTACATTTTGGCTTGCTCACTGATTTCCCCGACGCGATGACTGAAACCCTAGACACCGACGAAGGCTTACTTGAGCGCGCCCGCCTTGGTGTTGAGCGGTTGAATGAAAAGTACCGGGATACGTTTGCGCCAGACGATTTGCACACGCGTTTTTTCCTTTTACATCGAGCGCGACTCTGGAACCCTGTTGCTCAGCGCTGGATGGGTTATGAACGCAAGCGTGGCAAGTTAGAGGCACTTAATGCTGTGTTGCGGGGTGGCAATTGCGCAGACTTCGCCTTGATTGTAGGCGATATCCAGACCTTGCCTGCGGTCAAATACGTGATCACTCTGGACACCGATACGCAGTTGCCTCGTGATTCCGCTCGCCAATTTGTGGCTGCCATGGCGCACCCGCTCAACCAGCCTCGGTATGATCACCATAAACGTATTGTCATCGGTGGCTATGGCATTCTGCAGCCACGCATGGCAATCAGTCTTAGTGGTGCTAATCGCTCACGATATGTCCATATGTGCAGCAGTGATCCGGGAATTGACCCGTATACGCGCGCGATTGCCGATGTTTATGAAGATGTGTTTAGTGAAGGCTCATTTGTTGGCAAAGGCATTTATGACGTTGATGCGTTTACATTTGCACTCAAGGGGCGCTTGCCAGAGAATCGAATACTCAGCCACGACTTGCTAGAGGGTTGTTATCTGCGGTCCGGCCTGCTGAGCGATGTTGTGCTCTATGAAGAGCATCCCGCGCAATATGATCAAGACGTGCAGCGCCGTGAACGCTGGATTCGTGGCGACTGGCAGATAGCCCATTGGCTGTTGCCTTGGGTGCCTGGGTTGCGCAAATCTCATCAGCCTAATCCCTTGTCCACATTGTCACGTTGGAAAATTCTGGACAACTTACGTCGCTCCATCTTGCCAGCTGCGTTGCTGCTGCTACTTGTGTTGGGTTGGAGTGCAGCATCGTTCGCCTGGTTCTCAACGCTACTTGTGGCAGGCATTTTGCTGTTGCCCATTGTGTTGATCTCAATTGTCAGTCTGTTTTTGAAACCAGCGTTGGTGGGCATTGGGCAGCATGTCAGCATGGTGATGCACACAGCAAAATTCAGTTTCATGGAAGCAGGCTTCAGGATCAGCACCTTACCCTATGAGGCCAGTTATAGCCTGATCGCAATCATGAGCAGCCACGTGCGGCTTTTATTCATCCCACAACGGCTACTGGACTGGAGGGCGGCGGGCGAACAGCCGCGCAAGGTTGAAAATGGCTTGATGGCTTCTTACAAGACCATGTTAGCGGCGCCCGCCATCGCAATACTAACAGCAGCATATTTGGCATTGATGCAACCGCTGGCCTTGTATGCAGCCATGCCGATATTGCTGTTATGGGTGGCTGCCCCAGCGCTGGCGTGGTGGTTAAGTTTGCCTTTGGTGCCCAAACCGGCTGACCTTAGCGCTTCCCAACGAGTATACCTGCGTAAAATTGCGCGCAAAACCTGGGCGTTTTTTGAACACTTTGTCGATGAACAGAATAACTGGTTGCCGCCAGATAATTTTCAGGAAGATCCGGGGCCGGTACTCGCGCGTCGAACGTCACCTACCAATATTGGCATGGCCTTGCTGGCCAATTTGTCGGCTAGCGACTTTGGGTTTATTCCCACGGGTGAACTGCTGAGTCGCACGTCGAATACGTTTGACACACTTGCCCGTTTAGAACGCCATCATGGTCACTTTTGCAATTGGTATAACACCGAAACCTTAGCACCTTTGGTGCCGCGGTATATCTCCTCTGTAGATAGCGGCAATCTGGCAGGGCACTTGTTAACGCTGCGCTCTGCGTTATTGGTAGTCCCGCAACTACAAGTCAGTAACCCGCGCCCCTTCGAAGGGCTGATGGACACGTTGGCCCTGTTTAACGATGAGCGTGAACGTGCTTTGACAACCACAGAGCAAATAACAAACCAGGCATCATCCTTGAAACCTGAATTTGCCGATTTTCAGGCACGACTAGAGGCAGCTATCGCTCATCCCCCATTGACAATGGTCAGCCAATATTCCGCGTTAGACGCGCTGAGAGCGAGCGCAAGTTTTTTGACGGGGAATGGCAAAACAAGCCTTGAAGATCGCAGCGATCAACAGTTCTGGTCCGCGCGGTTGACACTGCAATGTCAGCAGGCCTGCGACGAATTGCTTGGTTTGTGTCCTTGGTTGTCTTTAGCAATTGATACAAAAATGCCTCCGGGTCTGGAAGCACTGTCAACGCTTTCTGTTTCAACTACGCTGACTGAGTTATATGTGTTGGCAGTCGCTGGTTTAAGTCTTATCGAGTCAAACGCGGAGACCCGCTTACCACCATCGCAACGCAGTTTGTTTAACACCCTTGCGTCTATGTTGGAATTATCCAGACTCAGAATCGAGGCGCGTCAAACCCTTGCTGAGCATCTGGTGCTACAAGCGGTGTCATATGCCTCACAGGAGTACGACTTTCTATATAACAAGTCGCGGCACCTGATGGCCATAGGTTACAACATCGACGACTTCCGTCTGGACAACAGTTATTACGATTTATTGGCCTCCGAGGCCAGGTTGTGCACTTTTGTGGGTATAGCACAAGGAAAATTGCCACAGGAAAGTTGGTTTGCATTGGGGCGTCTGCTCACGTCCTCAGCTGGCGAGCCGTTACTGGTGTCTTGGAGTGGGTCGATGTTTGAGTACCTGATGCCGATGCTGGTGATGCCGAGCTATGCCGGGTCATTGCTTGATAATACTTGTCATATCGCTGTCCGGCGACAGATAGCCTATGGCAAACAACGTTCATTGCCTTGGGGGGTGTCGGAATCAGGTTATAGCACGGTTGATGCCAGTCTGAATTACCAATACCACGCTTTTGGTGTGCCGGGTTTGGGCCTTAAACGCGGTTTGGCAGAGGACTCTGTGGTGGCTCCGTATGCAAGTGCGATGGCGCTTATGATTGCGCCGCTGGAGGCCTGCGAAAACTTACAACGCCTGACGGCCGCCGGTTGTGAGGGGCGCTTTGGTTTTTTTGAGGCGGTGGATTACACGCCTGCACGTTTGTCACGTGGTCAGGATTTTCACATCGTGCGTTCTTTTATGTCCCATCATCTGGGTATGTCTCTACTGGCTATTGCGCACTTGCTGTTAAACCAGCCCATGCAGCGGCGATTTAGTGCTGATCCGAGTTTTCAAGCTACCTTGCTGCTACTTCAAGAAAAAATTCCCAGAGCAACTATCCTGCAGTCGCAGAATGCCATGCACGCTGATGGCAGTTCATTCTTTGACTCGCCCGCCGTGCCGGTGCATCTGCCCATCGGTCCAGACACGCCTGCGCCAGTCGTGCAGCTCTTATCCAATGGCCGTTATCATGTGATGGTGACCAATGCAGGAGGTGTCTATAGTCATTGGAATAAACAGGCAATTACACGATGGAGGGAGGATAGTAGCTGCGATAACTGGGGGATGTTTGTGTATCTGCGTGATGTCAGCTCAGGCGCATTCTGGTCTGCAGCGCATCAGCCAACACTAAAAAAGGCAGAAAGTTATGCAGCGGTATTCCCGGAAGGGCGAGCGGAGTTCAGGCGGCGCGATCATTTCTATGAAACCTATTCGGAAATAGTCGTATCGCCTGAAGACGATATTGAACTGCGCCGTGTGCGCATCACCAATCGCGGCAGTGCTCGAAAAACGATTGAGCTTACGTCGTATGCAGAAGTTGTACTGGCCAGTCAGGCAGCCGATCTGATGCAGACCACATTCAGCAATCTGTTTGTACAAACTCAAATCATCAATGATCAACTTGCTATTGTGTGCACCAGACGCCCCCGCTCTGAAGGCGAAAAAACGCCTTGGATGTTCCATTTGTTAGGGCCCAATGGCACAGCGATCAGTAAGGTGTCGTTTGAAACTGATCGCATGAAATTTATTGGTCGTGGCCAGACCTTGGTGGCCCCACGTGCGTTGACATCGGATCAAGCCCTTTCTGGCAGTCAAGGCTCTGTGTTGGATCCGGTGGTGGCTATCCGCTGTTGTATTACATTGGATGCGGAGCAATCAGCGAGTGTTGACTTTGTGACCGGCATTGCAGATAGCCGCGAGCAATGTCTTGCCTTGATAGAAAAATACCAGGATCGCCATTTTGCCGATCGTGCCTTCCACCTGACAGGGTCGCATAGTGGTGTGACTTTGCGTCAGATAAATGCCAATGAAACCGATGCACAACTGTATCGGCGTCTGGCAAGTGCAGTGATTTATGCAGGCAATGGATTGCGTGCTGAGTCTGGCGTGCTTGTTCAGAATCGACGAGGTCAATCGGGCTTGTGGGGATATGCCATTTCCGGTGATCTACCGATTGTGTTACTAAAAATTACTGATATTGCTCATATAGATTTGGCGCGGCAACTCATTCAATGTCATGCATATTGGCGGTTGAAAGGCTTGGCGGTAGATTTGGTTATCTGGAACGAAGAGAAAGCGGGTTATCGACAACAGATACAGGATGAAATACTGGGGCTTATAGCGACAGGAGATGAAAGGCAGGCCATTGATCGTCCGGGTGGAATTTTTGTGCGAGCTGCGGAGCATATTCCGAATGAAGATAAAGTGTTACTGCAAGCGGTCGCGCGCGCCATCATCACTGACTTTCGAGGCACACTTGAAGAACAAGTTAGCCGACGTGCCCCAGGAACCTTACAGGCAGAGTACCTGCCAATCGCTCGCCAGCATAACTTAGTCGTAAATAGTGCTGGTGACTTGCCGCAAGTGGGTTTAATTCTGAGTAACTCGCTTGGTGGGTTCAGCGAAGATGGCAGAGAATACATCATCACCACCACACCGACTCAGCGTACCCCGTTGCCTTGGGTTAATGTGCTGGCCAATGCACAGTTTGGCAGTGTTATCAGTGAAAGCGGCCTGGCCTATACCTGGAGTGAAAATGCACACGAGTATCGGCTTACACCATGGAGTGATGATTCTGTCGGCGCTGCGAGCGGGGAGGCCTTCTATCTGCGCGACGAGCAAAGCGGGCAATACTGGTCGCCAACACCACTGCCCAGTCGTGGAGCTAATCCCTACGTTACTCGCCACGGCTTTGGTTACAGTGTGTTCGAACACAATGAGTTCGGTATTCAATCCACCTTGTGTGTCTATGTAGATATAAAAGAGACGGTGAAATTTACTGTACTGACTGTTCGCAATCTTTCTGCTTATCCAACACGTATTTCAGCAACCGGCTATGTCGAATGGGTATTGGGTGATTTACGTGCCAAATCCGCAGCACATATTGTGACGGAGATTGATGCCAATAGTGGAGCCCTCTTTGCGCGCAATAGTTACAACTCTGGTTTTGTTGGACGTGTAGCTTTCTTTGATGTTGATGATCTTTCTCGTACCTTGACAGCAGACCGGACAGAGTTTCTTGGCCGCAATGGTTCGTTGGCTCAGCCTGCTGCCATGTCTCGATCCAGACTCTCAGGCCGTGTGGGTGCTGCGTTGGATCCTTGTGGCGCTATTCAGGTTGGATTTGAACTGCAACCGGGGCAGGCGCGGGAGATTATCTTCCGACTGGGTGCCGGGCAGGATTTGGGACACACGCGTGCATTAGCACAGCGTCTGCGTGCTGTGGGTACTGCGCGCTCTGCATTGGACAAAGTTAAACTGTACTGGCAACAAGCACTAGGTGTTATTCAGGTGCAGACACCAGATCCCGCGCTTAATGTGATGGCCAATGGCTGGTTACAGTATCAAACTCTGGCCTGCCGCTTGTGGGCGCGCAGTGGATACTATCAATCAGGCGGGGCCTATGGGTTTCGTGACCAGTTGCAAGATGTCATGGCGTTGGTGCATAACAAACCAGCGCTGGTACGAGAACATTTGTTACGGGCAGCATCTCGTCAATTTCCACAGGGCGATGTTCAACATTGGTGGCACCCGCCAGAGGGTCGAGGCGTGCGCACGCGCTGCTCT
>JAUSPW010000604.1 GCA_030652635.1 Pseudohongiella sp.
TCGCTCCAGACTGATTGCGTTTTTGTTGTTTTTGTTGGTGCCGGTACTGGGTGCTACCTACATTTTCATCAGTCGCGAAAATGAACGCTACACAGACCAGACCATTGACTCTTACCTAGGTATCGGCGCTGAAGTTTTTGACTTTAGCCGAACAGAACACATCAATACGCTGCTGACAGTCAGCAGTGCTCTCACCAGAGACTGGGGTTTTCGTAACGCATTCGGCGCAGCCGATGAGGCGACCATTCTCGACGCAGCCCAGAATCTGCTGTCTCGTTCCTTTCAGGCAGCAGATATCATGCTGATTTCGGATATGGACGGTAAGGTGATCGCGGATACCGCGGCGCAAGGTTTTTCAGAGTTGAGCGCTGCGTGGTTAAGTTTGATGCAACGTGCTGCTGCCAGCAGCGATGGCGTTGCTGAAGCCGTTCTGACTGTTAACGATGTTCCTTACCAGGTGACGGTGATCCCCTTGTTCCTGCCCGCACCGGTCGCCTGGATATTTGCGGGCTTTCCGCTAAACAGCAGGTTTGTCGCCAGCATCAAACAAAGTTCTGCATCCGATGTCTCAGTGTTGCGATATCAAGGGCTGGACTTGACGGATCTGGCCAGCAATTCAGCATTGGATATATCGACACCCGCCAGCAGGGTAAGCGGTCAGGTCATTGCTTCCACACTGAGCGAAGAGGATGCGCGCTTGACCTTAGCGGGCCTGGATCCCAGGCAGTTTGGAGCGACCCAGCGTATTCGTTTGCAAGAAGCAGACTACGGCACACTGGTCAGACCACTTGCAGCGGATCCTGGCAGTGGCGAGCTGATCATCGCTGTCATCCAGCGCTCCTACCGCGAAAATCAGGTTAACCTCGCCCAGTTGCAGGATCGTTTGTTTTCCTTTTCCATGCTGGTGGTCAGTATCAGTTTGTTAGCCGTGATCTGGTTGGCGCGTACCTTTACCCGACCCATTCTGGCATTGGCCAGACGAGTCAAACAAATCGAGCAGGGTGATTATTCTACGGGGACATCTGCTGATGTCCGATCCGGTAGCGACGAATTGACACAACTGGATAGTTCGGTGAGCGCCATGGCCAGAGGTCTGGCGGAGCGCGAAAAAATCCGTGATCTGCTGGGCAAGGTGGTTTCGCCGGAGATCGCTGCTGAGTTGATGCAAGGGCAGATTGAGCTTGGAGGTGAAGAGCGCATCGTCAGTGTGCTGTTTGCCGATATCCGCGGGTTCACCACCTTGAGTGAAAAACAAACCCCATCCCAAACTTTGTATATGTTGAATCAGTGTTTTGAGAAGATCTGCCTGGCAATCGAGTCCAGCGGCGGTGTTGTTGACAAGTTTAACGGTGACGCAGTGATGGCTTTGTTTGGGGCGCCCATCTCCCACAACAACGATGCAGACAGGGGCATGCAGGCTTTGCTGAGTATCGAGCAGGCCGTGCGTGAGTTTTCGCTTGATCCCAATTCACCTACAGCCGGTTTGTCAATTGGGCTCGGCATTCATACCGGTCTGGTTGTAGCAGGAAACATGGGTTCACAAAATCGCATGAACTACACAGTGATTGGTGATTCAGTGAATCTGGCTTCAAGGCTGGAAAGTCTGACGCGCCTGTATGGCGTATCCAATCTGGTCAGTGAGGCAAGTGTCAGCGCATTGGGCGAAGATGCAGAAAAGTACCAGTGGCTGGCATTGGACAATGTGCGGGTCAAAGGTAAACGCGAGCCGGTTAAAATCTATACATTACTGGGCCTTGCCAATACGATAAGCGCCGCGCAGCAGACTCAAATGGCACTGTTTCAACAAATGCGTCAGCATTACCAGGCTGCTGAATGGGACGCTGCGCTGGCAGTATTACGTCAGCTCAATGAGGCAGGGGAAAGCGCACTGTTTACCCTGTATGCAGATAGGATCGCGGTGTTGAGGCAGTCAATCCACGCTGCCTGGGATGCGGTTTACAATCTTGAAAGCAAATGATAATTCGACCTTAACTATTTTTTTACAGAATATAAAGGCAGAAAAATGAGTTTGGAATTACACAGCGCTGAGCGCATTCTCCATCAGCTGCGATCCAGCAACGATATCAGGGTTATCCCCTACCATTGTTTGTTATCGGATCTTAACGGTATGGATGACTATGATTTCCTGCAACGCCTGCAGAAGTCTTTTAATATCCGTGTCGCCCGCGATGCGGCGGATGCACGCCCTACAGCTCAGCGCGAATTTGGCTTGTACCTGGCGGGCTATTGGTACCATATGACGGCGATAGCCGGGACCTGGTTTTTTTCTGATCCGGTTAAAGATCTGGATATCAGTATCTTGCGCGATAACATGTTGAACCCTGTGCTGGGTATTGAGGACAGCGCGCAACCTGGCAAACGCCTTGATTACATCGATGGCGACCAGCATCTGCAGATGCTAAGCGAGTTGGTGGATGCGGGAAGATATGAGGCAGCGATTGCGCTGTTTGCCCCCTCAATCGAACGTCTGAAAAGCATCGCAGAACTGGGCAGATCAATGCCTGCATTTTCGTGTGCGATCCAGACAGAGTCCGATCGTTTTGTTCATTTGTCATGACAAACGCGCAACGGATTGCATTGATCAATCCCGCCAAGTTTTTGGGAAACCTCCTGCTGGCAGGCGGTTTGATCCAGCAACTGGATAGTTGGTGCGCTCAGCACAACAAACAACTACTGATCGTGCTGGATGAAAGTTTTGCTGAGCTGTTTGCCGGGGCGTTTCCCAATGCACAACTGGTGTGGTATCCGCGAAAAGCGCTATTGCCGGGCGCGCCCAGGTTTGCAGCGATTCGCGCGTGGCTGGCCTGTGTCAGGCAGATCCGGTCATTCAACGCTGACCTCGCCTTTACGATTGAAGAAGACTCTGTGTGCCACCGCTTGACACATTTCTCTGGCGCGCGCCACAAGGTCAGCAGCACCATTCACCGGTATCACCTTGGTTTTGATCAGGTGCTGGACATATCGCGCAGCCAGCGTCCCACGGGTGAAGAGTCTGTCTGGTACAGCATTCGTGATGTGTTTGCGGCCCTGGGTATCCCGGTTCAAGGTAAGCCCGCTTATGTAAACTTGCAGATCGATCCGCCAGACAAGGAATTGATGGCCAGACTTGCACTCAGCGGTCTCGGTTTTAAAAGACCTTTAATGCTAATGCACGCCGGCGCCAGTAAGGGCTATAAACAATGGCCCTCCGATCATTTTGTCCAGCTTGCGCGTCTGGCCGTAAAGGCAGGTTATCAGATTGCTCTGATTGGGGCAGGGCGCTCGGACAAGGCTGTTAATACCTATATTTTGCAGGAACTTGGCACCGGCAATGTCGTGCAGACGCCGCAGCTTGATGCTTACCCAGACTATGTCGATCTGTGTAATCAGCTCAGCCTGCTTGAATTGGCTCGCTTGATGAGAATCAGCAACAAAATTGTAGGTAATGACAGCGGCCCATCTCATCTGGCGTCAGCGCTGGGCGTGCCGGGTGTGGTAATCTTCGGCCCCACCGATATTAGGATCTGGCGCCCGTTAGGCCCGGCAACCGAGATACTTTCCTTAAAAAGCGTGTGTGAAGCCACGTGTACAAGACACCAGTGCCGGTTAAACTATCGGTGCTTGAGCGAGATCACTCCACAATCGGTTTTCGACAACCTGGTGTTGTCAGATAAAAGGACGTACGAGACTACTTTATGAGCAGCATGCAACCTCAACACGCGATCAGGATTCTGGTGACCGGCGGTGCAGGATTTATCGGTTCTGCCGTGGTGCGCCACATCATTCAGCATACCGATGACCATGTCCTTAACCTGGACAAACTCACCTACGCCGGTAACACCGAGTCGCTCGTGCCCATCGGCGCCAACCCGCGCTACCGTTTTGAACAGGCTGATATCTGTGACCGTGCTGAACTCGATCGCATTCTTGCTGACTTCAGACCGCAGGCGGTCATGCATCTGGCGGCAGAGAGCCACGTCGATCGATCAATCGAAGGACCGGCCGCCTTTATTGAGACCAATATTGTTGGCACCTATACTTTGTTACAGGCCGTCCGTGCGTACTGGCAAGCCTTGGAAGGCGCCGATAAACAGTCATTCAGATTCCATCACATTTCAACCGATGAGGTGTATGGTGACCTGGAAGGACCTGAGGATCTGTTTACCGAAACCACGCCGTATGCCCCCAGTTCTCCGTACTCTGCCAGTAAGGCCAGCTCCGATCATCTGGTCAGAGCCTGGAGGCGCACCTATGGGCTGCCGTGTATTGTGACCAACTGCTCTAACAATTATGGGCCCTATCATTTTCCCGAAAAACTGATTCCACACATTATTCTGAAGGCCATTCATGGCGAACCCTTACCAGTCTATGGTGATGGCAGGCAAATCCGCGACTGGCTGTTTGTTGAGGATCATGCCCGGGCGCTGTACAAAGTGCTCAGAGAAGGCGACATTGGTGAGACCTACAATATTGGTGGGCACAACGAAAAGCAGAACATCGATGTGGTTAAAGCTATTTGTGCGCTGTTGGACGAGTTGCATCCTCAGTCACCCGTTACGCCGCACGAAAAACTGATCACCTTTGTCAAAGATCGACCGGGTCACGACCTGCGTTATGCCATTGATGCCAGCAAAATCGAGCGTGAATTGGGCTGGGTGCCGGAAGAAAGTTTTGAGAGCGGATTGCGCAAAACCGTGGTGTGGTATTTGGAAAATCGTCAGTGGTGGCAGCGTGTGCTCAGTGGTGAGTATTCCCTGCAGCGACTTGGTGCATGAGTCTTGTCTTTAGATCACAAGTAATGGGCGGGTGACTTCACGTATAATGCGCCGCTTTGGCAGTGCACCACCAAGCGTCACAGCCCGTCAGACAGATGTCAGCCGAAGTATTTTTAATAGCCAGTTCAATGGCTTAAAGCATTCAGGAGCATTAAAGGCATGATTTATCAAGGCACCGCCATTCAGGTCACCAAACGTCCATCAGGATTCGCGCGACTGGTTTTTGATCTGCCTGGCTCCGTGGTCAACGTATTTAATAACCTGATGTTACATGAATTATCGCAGGCAATTGCCGCAGTAGCCGCTAGCGACGCGCGCGGTCTGGTGTGCGTCAGCGCCAAATCCAGCTTTTTGGTTGGCGCCGACATCAAGGAATTTACAGAAAAGTTCAAAATGGGTGAACAGGAATTGTTGGAGTGGGCGGCGCGCACCAACGAGATTTTTAATGCAGTCGAAGATCTGCCAATCCCGACCGTGACCGCTATCAATGGCATGGCGTTAGGGGGTGGGTTGGAGATGTGTCTGTCTACCGACTTCAGGGTAGCCAGTGATGCCGCCGTGCTCGGATTTCCCGAAGTTAATCTGGGTATTTGCCCGGGTTTTGGTGGCACTGTGCGGGCACCACGCTTGATGTGTGCGTTGAGTGCCATCGAGTGGGTTCGCACCGGCAAACAGGTCAGCGCCTATCAGGCCTTGTCGGAGGGTGCTGTTGACGCAGTTGTTGCCCCCGATATGCTGGAGGATGCTGCTGAAGACATGCTTGAGCAGGTCTTGAACGGCGAACTGGATCTTCAAGATAGACGCGCCCAGAAAACCGGTCCGCTGCCCATGACAGCCGACGACATCAAGCAGGTCTTTACCGAAGGACTCGCCAGAGCAGACAAAGAGGCTGGCTCCCATTACCCTGCTGCCGTCACCGCAGTGGAAGCCATGTGGAAGGCGGCCGATCAGTCGCGTGCGGTCGCCTTGAAGCTTGAAAACGAAGCGTTTGTGACACTGGCACGTGGTGAAGTCGCAGGTAACCTCGTACAACTGTTTTTAAGTGAACAGTTTCTGAAAAGCCGCGCCAAAAAACTCTCAGCAACCGCGCGCCCGGTCAAACGTGCTGCGGTTATGGGTGCTGGCATTATGGGCGGTGGTATCGCTTATCAATCTGCGCTGCGAGGCACGCCGATTCTGATGAAAGATATTGCGCAACAAGGGCTGGATTTAGGTTTGTCAGAGGCAAATAAACTATTGGCCAAACAGCGTGAGCGCGGCAGGATGGATCAGGCGAAGGTCGACAAAGTCTTGAGCAGTATTACGCCGACGCTCAGCTACGACGGGTTTGAGCAGGTCGACATTATTGTGGAGGCAGTGGTAGAGAATCCGCGTATCAAGCAGATCGTGCTCGCAGAAGTTGAACAATGTGTACCGGCTACCACCGTATTGACCTCAAATACCTCAACCATTTCGATCAGCCTGCTGGGCAGTGCACTGAAGCGCCCCGAAAATTTCTGTGGTATGCATTTTTTTAATCCAGTGCCTTTAATGCCTCTGGTTGAAGTGATCAAGGGTGAAAAAACCAGCCCTGAGGCGATTGCGACAACAGTGGCCTATGCCCAGTCGTTGGGCAAAAGCCCAATCGTGGTGAACGATTGCCCAGGCTTTCTGGTGAACCGTATTTTGTTCCCCTATTTTGGTGCATTTTGTCAGTTGCTGCGCGATGGCGCAGATTTCCGTGTGATTGATCAGGTCATGGAGCGTTTCGGCTGGCCAATGGGGCCTGCTTATTTGCTTGACGTTGTGGGGATTGATACCGCCTCACATTGCATGAAGGTGATGGCAGAAGGTTTCCCTGATCGGATGCAGTACAGCTTCCGAACGGCGATTGATCATCTTTATGAAGCAGGCAGTTTTGGCCAGAAGAATGGCAAAGGTTTTTACCAGTACCAGACCTCCGCGGGTGGGCGACCCGCAAAAGTATTTGATGATGCCATTTTGTTGTTCTTGAAACCTCTGCAGGCCAATCAGGATCACGGCTCAGCCCTTGAGATCGGCGATGATGCCATCCGCGAGCGTATGATGGTTGCGCTGTGTCTTGAGGCGGTCCGTTGTCTGGAAGACGGCATTGTGAGTTCAGCAGCTGAGGTTGATATGGGCTTGTTGCTGGGACTCGGTTATCCGCGGTTCCGCGGCGGTGCTTTGCGCTTCATTGATATCATGGGTGTGGCAGCATTTTGTGAGATGGCAGACAAATATGCTGAACTGGGTGCTTTGTACCATCCCACTGATGCATTACGCGCGATGGCAAAATCTGGTCAATCATTTTATTAAAATTGATTGATTCAGGGCGATTGATTCAGGTCGATTGATAAGGGTCGATGGGTAAAGTCAGACAGTACCAAACATAGTCAATATTTCGAGGGTGGGGAACGTGCTCAACGAGTCTTTTTTTAACGCAGCCAGCACGCCGGACAGAGTGTTTGAGCAAAAACTCAATCGAAGCCGCAAAAGTTTGCGTCGTGATGTCGGGCGTGCCATTGCTGATTTTAATATGATTGAAGACGGCGATCTGGTGATGGTGTGCCTGTCTGGCGGAAAAGACTCCTACACCATGCTGGATATACTGCTGCACCTGAAAAAGCACGCACCTATCCATTTTGATATCAAAGCTGTCAATCTGGATCAGAAACAACCCGATTTCCCCGAACATATATTGCCGGAGTACCTTGAGCGAATTGGTGTGGATTATCACATCATTGAGCAAGACACTTTTTCAATTGTGAAAGAGAAAACACCGGAAGGGAAAACCTATTGTGGTCTGTGTTCCCGGCTGCGCCGTGGCAATTTATACAGTTACGCCCGCCAGATCGGCGCAAACAAAATTGCTTTGGGCCACCACCGCGACGATATTGTTGAGACGCTTTTCCTGAACATGTTTTTTGGTGGCAAACTCAAAGCCATGCCCCCTAAGCTGCTCAGTGATGACAAACAGAATATTGTGATTCGGCCACTGGCATATTGTTCTGAAAAAGATATTGCCCGTTATGCCCGCCTGCGCGGTTTTCCGATTATCCCCTGTAATTTGTGTGGTACGCAGGACAATATGCAGCGCCAGGAAATCAAAGCCATGCTGCAAGGCTGGGAAAAAGTCTGGCCGGGTCGCATAGACAATATTTTCAGAAGCATCGCGCATATTGAACCTTCACAACTGGCGGATACACGTCTGTTCCCATTCCGTGATCTGCACCGGGATGCTGATGCACTGCGCCGTATTGGTGCTGTGAACGTGGCCTGACCGGGCGGAGCTGGGCGGAATATGCAAATACCATGGGATAGACTCAGTGCCGAGGTGCTGGATGCGGTGATCGAGGAATATGTCAGTCGAGAAGGCACTGACTATGGCCCACAAGAATACTCAATGTCTGATAAGGTGGCTCAGGTGCGTATACAGCTGCAGCGCGGTGTCGCCTGGATAGATTTTGATCCCGAGACACAGACCTGCCATTTGTTACGTTCGTAAAATCACGGGAATGATGTATTTATGGTAGCGCCCGACAACAGCAAAATCAGTGCAGATGCCGTGCTCGATGCCTGCGGATTGTTTTGTCCTGAACCTGTGATGATGCTGCATAACAAGATGCGAGATATCCAGGCCGGTCAGGTTCTGGAAGTCAAAGCGACTGACCCCTCCACCACACGGGATATTCCAAAGTTTTGTCGCTTTCTGGGGCATGAATTGATCGAGCAGCACGAAATGGACGGCATTTTTTATTACTGGCTAAAAAAGGCCTGAATCGGTGCCGCCTCTTTATCTGATTGATGCGTCCATCTACATTTTTCAGGCGCATTTTTCTCCGCATACGCAGGATTGGTCAACACGGTCTGAGGATCGCAGCGCATTTGTGGGTTTTGCCCGCTTTTTGTTGAGATTCCTGCGCACAACCCAGTTACGCCAATCTGCCTCCGTGGCGGTCGCGTTTGATGAAAGTCTGCAGTCCGGTTTCCGACACCGATTGTATGCGGACTACAAATCCAATCGTGTTTTACCCGACGATAATCTTGCCCGCCAGTTAAAGGCCTGTGTGGAATTGTGCACTGCGTTGGGTGTGCCGGCATTTGCAAGCCAGGAATTTGAAGCAGACGACATTATTGGCACATTGAGCGCACGCTGGCGCGCACTCGCAACACACGAAGTGGCCGCCGTAACAATTGTCAGCAGGGATAAAGATTTGTCGCAACTGCTCAATGAACCCGGTGATCGTTTGTGGGATTTTTATGGCGGCATCCGCAAAAATCGTGAGGATATTTTTAATCACACTGGCATCTGGCCTGAACAGTTTCCTTGTTATATCGGTTTAACGGGCGACAGTATCGATTGCATCCCGGGTGTGCCGGGCATTGGACCGGTGGCTGCGCGCGCGCTGCTGCAACAATACAAGAACCTGGATACGGTACTTGCGCATATCGATCAAGTGCCAGCGCTCAAGATACGGGGCGCGCAGCGCTGTGCTGATTTGTTAAAGGCGCATCAACAACAGGCCTTGTTAAGTCGCACATTAGCAACGATCATTCAGCAGGTCCCCATGGATGAGAGTTTTGCGCAAGTGACTGCGCGTGATCTGCAGCCGCGGCCGCCCGCGATTGAGGCATTTGAGAGTTTGATGAGTAGCATGGAAATTCCAACGCAAGAAGTGCGACGACTGTTGACTCAGCTTGAGTCAATTAATGCCTTGGGGGAAATGCCAGCCGTATGAAAATTGTGGCAGACGAAAACATTATGGCGCTGTCGACAAAGTTGCCCAAAGGCATTGATTGGGTGCTCAAGCCCGGTCGCAGCATTTGTGCAGATGATCTGTTGGATGCTGATGCGCTGCTGGTCAGGTCGATCACCCGGATAGATGAGGCCTTACTCAAGGGCTCGCCTGTCAGCTTTGTTGCGACAGCAACCAGTGGCACCGATCATTTGGATTTAGCATGGCTGGCGGCAAATGGTATTAAAGTCGCCGATGCTGCCGGCGCCAACGCCAATGCGGTAGCCGAATATGTCCTGGCGGCACTGGCGGAACTGATCCTGGAAGACAATATACCCTTGTGGGAAATGACGGTATCGGTCATTGGCGTGGGCCATGTGGGTTCAGCGTTGACCAAAAAATTTGCTGGGCTAGGTATAAAATGCCTGGCGTGTGATCCTTTTCAGACCTTGCTGCCCGACCATACCTACGTGGCATTGGATGAGGCACTGCAAGCAGACATCATTTGTTTGCATACTCCGCTGACCATGCATGGGGAGCATGCGACTCATCACATGATCGATGCAAGTTGCCTAAAGAGGATCAGTCGTTCAGCAATTCTTGTTAACGCAGGCCGCGGCGAGGTCATCGATAATCAAGCCTTGCTAACTCACTTGCGAGAGTATCCGGATCAGCGTGTCATTCTGGATGTCTGGGAGCATGAGCCGCGCCCATCTGCTGAGTTGTTACGGCGCGTTTTTATAGGTACGCCCCATATCGCAGGTTACAGTGTCGAGGCCAAACTTGCGGCAACGCGCTTGGTGGTCAGTGCTTTGATACAACACTTCGACCTGGATAAATTGAAGTTACCCATGCATAGTTCAAGTGCCATGCGTGTTCATGATCAGCGCTATGAAAGTGAATCGGGTAGTTTGTTGGTGCGAAAAGGAACTGATGAACAAATGTTTGCTGGCATCGTCAAGAAGGCATTTTCACCGGGCGCAGTCAGTCGGCGCTTTAAGGACATATATCAGGCGGCCTCTCTCAGTGATGACCCAAAATCCTGTGTTGAGGTGTTTGACAGTATTCGCGCGGATATGATTTTGCGTCGTGAGTTTGGGGCAACACATGTTCATGCGGCCGGTTTCAGCCCGCAATTATCTGCGTGGTTACACGCGGCAGGATTTGTCTTGCAGGCTTGAACAATTCAAACCTGCAGTCCTTGATGGCGCACACGTATATTGAATGCTCAGTAGGTCTGTGCCCATTTACCAAGAAAGCGTTCAATTTTGCCAATGGCCTGTTGCAAGACATCAACCGTTGGCAGAAACACGACGCGCAAGTGCTGGGTGTCGCTGACATTGAACGCACTACCTTGCACCAGCAATATCTTTTCGCGCTCAAGCAGATCCTGAATAAAGCGTTGATCATCGGCAATGGGATACATTTGCGGATCCAGTTTTGGAAACATGTAAATGGCGCCTTTGGGTTTTACACAGCTGACGCCCGGGATCTGGGTCAACATATTCCAGGCAACATCGCGCTGCTCTCGTAATCGTCCACCAGGCATAATCAATTCGTTAATGCTTTGATACCCGCCCAAGGCAGTTTGCACCGCAAACTGAGCTGGGACATTGGCACACAATCGCATGTTGGACAGAATCTCCAGTCCCTCAATGTAATTGCTGGCCTTTTCTTTGGCACCACTTAGAATCATCCAGCCAGAGCGGAAGCCGGCCAGTCGATAGGACTTGGACAGCCCGTTAAAAGTCACAATAAACAGGTCGTCACACAGCGATGCAACAGGGGTATGAACCGCATCTTCGTACAGAATTTTGCTGTAAATTTCATCAGAAAAGATGATCAGACCATGTTTTCTGGCCAGCCGGATGATATCCAGCAACAGGTCCTGACTGTAAACGGCTCCCGTCGGATTGTTAGGGTTGATGATCACAATAGCGCGTGTTTTGGAGGTGATCTTCTTTTCGATATCTTTGATATCTGGAAACCAGTCAGCGGCTTCGTCGCACACATAATGCACGGGGGTGCCGCCACCCAGACTGACGGCTGCCGTCCAAAGCGGGTAATCTGGCGCGGGCACCAGCACTTCGTCACCGTTATTCAGCAGTGCCTGCATCGCCATCACGATTAACTCGCTGACGCCGTTGCCGAGATAAATATCATCGATATCCACGCCATCAATGCCAAGTTGTTGGCATTCTTGCATAATCGCTTTGCGTGCCGAAAACAGACCTTTGGAATCGCTGTAACCTTGGGCATTGGACAGGTTGCGGATAACATCCTGGATAATCTCATCCGGTGCTTCAAACCCGAAGGCGGCCGGGTTGCCTATATTCAACTTGAGAATTCGGTTGCCTTCTTCCTCAAGCCGTTTGGCTTCTTCGAGGACAGGGCCGCGGATGTCGTAACAGACTTTTGCCAGTTTGTCCGACTGTCTGATCTTTTTCATGGTGCTGATTCCGGGATGTGCGCTGAGGGCCGATATTGTAAACTGCCGGTGGAAAAATGATAGTGGAGTGCCTGGCCCGAAAACGGGCTTGTTACTGTATCCGAAACATCAGCGTGGAGTGTTGTAGCTATGTCGAAGCAGGTCAATGATATTAAAGAAAGTTTGCGTGAAAAACTTGATCCTCAAACTTATCGGATTGTGTGCGAGTGTGGCACCGAGCCTGCGTTTACCGGCAAGTATTGGGATTGTAAAACACCAGGCATCTATCACTGCGTGGTATGTGAAAGTGCCTTGTTTGATTCAGAAACCAAATATGACTCAGGTTCGGGTTGGCCCAGCTATTACACGCCGGTCGCAGACGGCGCATTAAAGGAGCGTATTGATAATGCCCACGGCATGATCAGAACCGAGGTGGTCTGCGCGCAATGTGAAGCGCATCTGGGCCATGTTTTTAATGACGGTCCTCCGCCAACCGGACTGCGTTACTGCATAAATTCTGCGGCATTGGAGTTGAAACCAAGCTGATGAAATGTGTGGGCGGGTCTGTCAAGGCGCTGATCCTGGTGGCAGCAAGTGTGTCATACAGTGCCGCGCTGCAGGCCCAGAGTGCGGTGGATACGACTGCTGGTATCACTCAGAGTTCTACCATCGGCATGTATTACAGTCGGGGTCTTTACGGCCAGGATGCCGCCACCAGAGTGCGCTATTTGCCCTATACGCATGAACTGTCTTTCAGTGGCTGGCGTTTGAAAGGCAGTATTCCCGTACTGGAGATTGATGGACCTGGCAATGTGCTGATTGATGTTGGAAACGTAGGTGGGCGCAGTGCGGCCACCGTCTCTGAACGGGGTGTGGGTGACGCCACAATCAGTGCGACTTATGAATGGCCCGCGTTGTCAGCCGGTTTGCCTTTTTTCGATGTCACAGTGGATTTGAAGTTGCCACTGGCAGATGTGCGCATGGGGCTGGGCACTGGGCGGCATGATTTAGGTATTCATGTGGACGCCTATTATGTGCTGGGTCAGTTCAATGTATTTGCTTCTGTGGGTTACCGATACCGCCATC
>JAUSPW010000613.1 GCA_030652635.1 Pseudohongiella sp.
CAAGCGTTGGCATCGTCCTGATACCACAATTTTTATAGATCACCCGCTCGGTATCTGCCAAAAAATTTTGCTTTTTTTAAGAAATTTTTTCTGTCTTGTCTTGAAAATGCGGACCTTGACCTTATTAACAAACTCAGGACGGAGGCTCTTTTGAGGTCTGTTCAGTTTGCCCGATCACGTTGATGGGCACTAAAACCTGTCTTTAATCTTATTGCTCTATGAGGATTCGATATGCGAAATTTTGACTTTGCACCACTTTACCGTTCAACCATTGGCTTTGATCATTTGAGCCAGCTGCTGGATTCCATTGCCCAGCGCGAACAGAATCAACCGGCTTATCCACCCTACAATATCGAAAGGCTGGGGCAGGATGACTATCGAATTACCATGGCGGTTGCTGGGTTTACACAGGATGAGCTCAGCCTGCATTCTGAGCAGCAGACATTAAAAGTCCGCGCGGAAAAAACCCCTGACACCTCTGAACGTCAGTACCTGCACCAGGGCATTGCCGCGCGCAATTTTGAGCGGGTGTTTCAACTGGCGGATCATATCAAAGTGATCAACGCGCATCTGGAAAACGGCTTGTTGCACATTGAATTGCGCCGCGAAGTTCCTGAAACGCTCAAGCCACGCCAGATCCCGATTCAGGCCAAACGCGATCTGTTGATTGAGTCAAAGTAAGCCCGCGAGGAAGGATTTAATACGGTCATTCGCCGTTAAGGCAGCCAGCTTGGCTGCCTTTTTTTTGAAGAAACTGACTTCTGACGACAATTGTTTTCTGCAGTATACTCAGGGCAACTTTTTAAAGATGGAGTTGCCATGAAAGCGATTGGATACACCTCGGGGCCGCTGTTCAGTTTTGAAACCCCCACGCCAGCACCTGACGCCCATGATCTGTTAGTGCGCGTCTGTGCTATTGCTGTAAATCCTGTTGATACCAAAATTCGTGGTCGCGTCACACCCCCGACAGATCAGCCCAAAGTGCTTGGTTGGGATGCTGTTGGTATTGTAGAAGCAATCGGTACGGCAGTGACCCGATTCAAAATTGGTGATCGTGTCTGGTATGCGGGTGATGTGACACGCTCAGGTTGCAATGCTGAGTTTCAATGTGTTGACGAACGGATTGCGGCAGTGGCGCCCACCAGTTTGTCGGATGCGCAGGCAGCTGCTTTACCGCTGACTGCTATTACCGCCTGGGAAATGCTTTTTGAACGATTGCAGGTGCCTATGGGCACTGCAGCCTCAGATCGCATTGTACTTGTTGTCGGTGCAGCCGGCGGTGTCGGCTCCATCCTCGTGCAGTTGGCCAGCCAATTGACCTCCGCGACCGTTGTTGCGACCGCGTCACGATCCGAAAGCAAAGCGTGGGTGAAATCCCTGGGCGCACACCATGTGCTGGACCATACCCACAAGCTCTCGGATGAACTCAAAATGACAGGTCTGACTGATGTAACCGACGTTGCGGGTATAAACCGCACTGGGCAACATTATCCGGACCTGGTTGCCATGCTGCGCCCACAAGGACGGCTGGCATTGATCGATGATCCAGTTGAGCCTTTGGACATCAAACTGATGAAACAGAAATGCCTGTCACTGCACTGGGAATTTATGTTTACACGCGCGATGTTCAAGACCCGTGATATGGATGAACAACATAAACTTTTGACCGACGTTGCACGCCTGGTCGACAAAGGCATCGTTAAAACCACAGTAGGTCAACATCTTGGCCGCATCACGCCTGAAAATCTCGAAACTGCACATCAACTGCTCAAGTCTGAACACACCTTGGGGAAGCTGGTCCTTGAAGGTTTCTAAGACTGTTCTGTCAGCTACCAATAACCATTAATTACCGGAGTTTTTATGTCACGTTTGCCGCCCATACTTCAAAATCTGCCGTTCCCAGTGATAGGTTCTCCGTTGTTCATCATCAGTAACCCCAAGCTGGTTATTGCGCAGTGCATCAATGGCGTGGTGGGTTCTATGCCTGCTCTGAATGCCCGGCCTGCCGAACAGTTGGAAGACTGGCTTGCTGAAATCACTGAAACCCTAGCAGCCTGGGACAAAGCCAATCCAGATAAACCGGCGGCACCTTTTGCGATCAACCAAATTGTTCATCGCAGCAACGATCGACTGGAACACGACATGGCACTTTGTGAGAAGTATAAAGTGCCTATCATCATTACCAGTCTTGGGGCCCGTGAAGACGTCAATCAGGGTGTTCATAAGTGGGGCGGGGTAGTTCTGCACGATGTGATCAATAACGTATTTGCGCACAAAGCGATTGAGAAGGGGGCTGACGGCCTTATTTGTGTGGCGGCCGGCGCGGGTGGCCACGCGAGTGTCAAAAGTCCATTTGCCATGATTCAAGAAGTCAGAGACTGGTTTGATGGTCCAGTCTTGTTGTCTGGTTCAATAGCTACCGGCGGCGCGATTCTGGCCGCACAGGCTATGGGCGCTGACTTCGCCTATATCGGATCACCTTTTATCGCAACAGAAGAAGCCAGAGCAGTAGACGACTACAAAAAGATGATTGTAGCCAGCAATTCTGATGACATTGTTTACAGCAACTTCTACACCGG
>JAUSPW010000633.1 GCA_030652635.1 Pseudohongiella sp.
TGGCAGTTAATTACCCCGTGGTTATCTGTCAACGGCAGTCTAATTTTGACCCACTAACGGCAAAGTAAAATTGACCCACCCTTGGCGGTTTATTCGCCGCTTTGTTCGCTGATAACCGGAACAATACCGGCGGCTTTTTTCCCTTTCAGTCGATAGCTGTTTCCTGATATCTGCACAATATGCGCATGATGCAGCAGTCGATCCAGCAATGCCGCTGTCAGTGTTTGATCGTCGGCAAAGGCAGTTGACCACTGTGAGAACGGCAGGTTACTGGTCACGATGATGCTGCCTTGTTCGTAGCGCTTGGCAATCACATTGAAGAACAGGGTAGCCTCCTCACGCCCAAAGGGCAGATAACCGATCTCGTCGATCACCAGAAGCTTGGGGCCAAGGACACTGCGTTTGATGTAGCTGTCCAGCCGCTCCTGCTTCTTGGCTGTTGCCAATTGCAGCATCAGATCAGCAGCACTTATAAAACGCACCTTGATGCCTTTTTGAATCGCCTGATACGCATAACTCAGTGCCAGGTGGCTTTTTCCAACACCACTGGGTCCGAGCAGCACGATGTTCTCAGCCCGTTCAATAAAGGCCAGACTGGTCAGCTCCTGAAGCTGTTTCTTCGGAGCACCGGTGGCAAAGCGGAAGTCATAGTCTTCAAAGGACTTTATCGCGGGCAGCCCGGCAAATTTCAGAAGTGTTTCGCGTGTTCGTTGCTTTCTGGCATCAAGCTCCAAGTTCAGCAACTGCTCCAAAAAGTCTGATAAGGTGGTGCCTTTGCTGGCCGCTCGATCGGCCATCGCAGACCATTCAACGGCTAATGTATTCAGTTTCAGTATCTCGCAAGCGCTGTGTATCCGTTGCATCTGCAGGTTCATTACACGGCCTCCAGCAACTGATCGTACACACTCAGCGGGTGCTGGATGCTCTCGAACGGCATGGCTGACGCTGACTTGATCATAGCGACTTTGGCAGAAGAGCGGCGAAGCGGCAACTCGGCCAGACTCAGCCGCTCCTGGATTAACAGAGTTTGTGGCTTTTGCTTGGTCGTACCGTGGATACGCTGATGTGCGACCTCATCAAGCCATCGCCCAACCTGACCATTGGCAGCGTCAACATCCCGTGCCAGACCGGCCTGCTTCAAGGTCGCCGCTAGCGGCGTAATAAAACTGTGTTTGAGGTATCCATTAAAGCGTTCGACCTTCCCCTTGGTCTTGGCTCGGTACGGACGGCAAGCGCGTAATTTAAAACCATAATCAGCTGACAACTGCAGCAGTTTGGCATTCCAGCGATGACGACCTTCTGCATACGCATCACGTTCGATCATGATGCATTTGGCGTTATCAAACAGCACCTCTTTGGGCACACCACCAAAGTAATGCAACGCCTCCTCAATACCGAGCAACCAGTCTTCTTGACGCTCGTGTGTACTAAAACGAACGTAGCTGGCCCGGCTAAAGCCCAAGGTCGCCACGAAGCCTTTGAGTTTGTTGTGGCCGCGTCGGATGGTGGTGAAGTCCACCTGCATCTGCTGGCCGGGCGGGGTCTCAAAACGCACGACTTCTTCCGCAGTGTCAGGTTTGAACTGGCGAAGATAGTTTTTAACAATGCCTTCTTTACCATCAAACCCCTGGGTTGTTATCTCCCGGTACAGCACGGTGGCGGGAATCCAATAGGGTTTGGCTGCCTCGATCCGATCCCGCAGATACGGTTTAAAGGGATCCAATTTGGATGATCTACCGGCTCGTGGGCCGTAGGCGGGGGTTCTGGCCAGATCGCGCAAATAACTACGCACCGTGTTGCGGGCAATACCCATTTGGCGGCTGATGGCCCGGATGCTGTGTCCTTGTCTGTGTAACACGTGAATATCCACTAATGACTCCTGATTTAACATGACATCTCAACCGCCGTTTCATCCAAAAAAGGCGGTCATTGTGCGTCAGGTGGGTCAATTTTAAATTGTCGTTAGTGGGTCAGTTTTACATTGCCGGTGACAATCTGGGGCTTCTTG
>JAUSPW010000640.1 GCA_030652635.1 Pseudohongiella sp.
TTAGATTAGTTTTTGAGCCTACCAGCAAATGCTAAGGTATCGCTAGTTGAATAGCCTTAATCGCAGACCTGCAAAACCGCCTTTTTATGCCAGAAGACACTTGTGATGATCGTGCAGCTATGCTGCAATCGGGAGCAAAAGCTAGATAGAACCGCAGTTTAATAACAACAAGCCGTCAACCGGATATGTCCGGATGACACGAAAACTTGCGCAGGAGTCTCGCCATGAAGATTCAACCGTTTTTCCCAGCTGTATTTGCCGTACTGATGTCCCCTGTGTTGGCACAAGACTACGAGGCTCCCCGCACTGAATGGGGCCACCCCGAACTACGAGGCGTCTGGAACTTCAGTTCGTCTATTCCTCTGCAGCGTCCAGCCGCATTGGGCGACCGCGCCATGTATACCGTTGAGGAAGTGCAGGCTCAGGAACAGGTCAGGATTCAACGTGAACAGGCCGGCATTGAATTGACCAACATCATTGGCGGCACTATCGGCGGGTATAACGACTTCTGGCTTGAAACCAATCCCCTTGCTTTCAACTTGCGCACCTCCCTGATTATCGATCCGCCTAACGGGCGATTGCCACCCATGGTGCCCGGCGCGCCCACCGGTTATGGCGGACTTGGCCCAGACAGCGTGGGCGAGCGTCCCGTGCGTTTTACCGTGGGCGGTGTCGGCAAAGCCGGCCCGGAAGACCGAGGACTTTCTGAACGTTGCCTGATGGGGTTTAACTCCGTCCCTCCGTTTGAACCCAGTCTGTATAACAACAACCTGCAAATTTTTCAGACTGAAGATCATGTGGTGATTTTTAATGAGATGGTGCACGAAGCGCGCATTGTGGCGCTGGATGGCAGCCCTCATATCCCTGCCAATGTGACACAGTGGAATGGCGATTCGCGCGGTTACTGGGAAGGCGACACATTGGTAGTTGAAACACGTAACTTTAACAACAAAACCCAGACCTTTGCCGGTGTCGGGGTCAGTGCTGACAAAGTGTTAACCGAACGCTTCACACGCACGGGCGCGGATCAGGTGGACTACCGCTACACGGTCGACGATAACAAAGCCTTTACCGCATCCGTTACGGCCGAAATTCCGATGTTCCGCATGGACGGTGAACTATATGAATACGCCTGCCACGAAGGCAATTACGGGCTGGTCAATGTCTTGCAAGGCGCGCGCGTGGAAGAAGGCACCTGGGACTATGAAAATAACCGGGCTATTCAACAATAACAGGGGACGGAGGGATCATTTTTTGATCC
>JAUSPW010000642.1 GCA_030652635.1 Pseudohongiella sp.
GCCCGGAGTGTAGCGGTTTGCCTTAACAACGGGAAGGGGCCTGCCGGATGGGCGTGACAAGCAGCGCTGCTCACCCGGACATCTTACGCACAGATCTGTTGCACAATGGCCCGTTCCGCCGCAGGCGGTTGAAAAGTCGACGTGCGAAAAGTTGGGGAAGTTGTCTGAAGTGCTGACAGGCGTAACGTTTAATTAGCCGCCGGAACAAACCTCAATCATTCTGCTCAAGAAAGACATCAGCCGCTCAACATAACCCGTACCCGGCTGCATGGCATGCATGTGACCATAACCCGGCAGGATAAAGTTGGTGTAGTTTTTCAGTTCACGTGTCATGCGCACGGTTTTGGCAAACGGCGAGCAAAAGTACTGAGGCGATCCGTTTCATACAAAGTCCTTTGGTTGGTTGAGTGTGATTTCACTCAACAATATCAGGACTTTTGATCGGCCGGACAGTGCAGTTCCGGCCGCTGGTCAGTTTAAGTCGACCAACGACCGTAAAATCAATCACTCAATCTCTATCAACACCTCACCCGGTGTCACGCGATCGCCTTTGCTGACATGCACGGCTTTTACAGTGCCGGCAATGGTGGCATGAATTTCAGTCTCCATTTTCATGGCTTCGGTGATCAAAACGGACTGACCCGCTTTAACCTCGTCACCCTGTTTGACCAGCACTTCAACAATATTGCCCGGCATGCCAGTCGTTACGTGACCCGGTTTGCTGGCACGTTTGCGCGCATCACCACCGGCGCTGACATAGGCGTTAGTGGGTTCAAACAGCACTTCTTCCGGCATGCCGTCCAAGGTCAGATAAATACGACGCTTGCCGTGTTCATGTGATCCCACACCGGTGATGGCTACCTGGTAAGTTTCGCCATGCACGTCGATCATAAATTCAGTGGCCACACCCTCTTCCACCGCGCGGCCGCTTTTTGCGACTGGCAGCAAGGCCTCTGGCACCAACGTGCCCGCAGCGCGCTGTTCAAGAAACTGCCGACCAATATCCGGAAACATGGCAAAGGTCAACACGTCTTCTTCGGTTTTGGCCAGCTCGCCGATGTCCTTACGTAGTTTGTCAATTTCAGCTTTGATGAGATCAGCCGGTCGAACATCAATGACCTCTTCTTTGCCAATGGCCTTGGTGCGCACAGTGGCGTCAACTGGCGCCGGCGGCTGGCCATAGCCTCCTTGCAGATAACGTTTTACTTCATTGGTGATGGATTTATAGCGCTCACCGGTCAGCACGTTTAATACGGCTTGTGTGCCCACAATTTGAGACGTTGGCGTTACTAACGGGGGGAAACCCAGATCCTGACGCA
This sequence comes from Pseudohongiella sp., assembly GCA_030652635.1. GTDB lineage: Bacteria > Pseudomonadota > Gammaproteobacteria > Pseudomonadales > Pseudohongiellaceae > Pseudohongiella. The sequence goes on from JAUSPW010000642.1 coordinate 1,320, forward strand.
CACGTGGAATCTCGGCAAATACTTCGCGTATACGGCCCAGTGCATTCTGCTCTTTTAACTGATTTGCCAGGTTGGACATCATGCCCCCCGGCACCTGATTAATCTGTACAGAAATATCTTCGCGGGTAAACTCGCTTTCAAACTGGTGGTATTTTTTGCGTATCTCACGGAAATAATCGGCGATTTCAGTGAGCAGCTCCAGATCCAGTCCGGTGTCCCATTGTGTGCCGCGCAGCGCAGCAACCATGGATTCTGTAGCTGGATGACTGGTGCCCCACGCGAAGGAGGAAATAGCGGTATCAATATGATCTGCGCCGGCCTCAATGGCTTTGAGCTGGCACTGGTCTGCCATACCCGCCGTCGCATGACTGTGAATAAACACGGGCAGATCAACGGCTGCTTTGATGGCCTTAACCAGATCATACGTTGCGTAGGGCGTCAGGAGCCCCGCCATATCTTTGATGGCAATAGAGTCTGCACCCATATCACGCAAGGCCTGCGCTTGCTCCACAAACAATTTTTCAGTATGCACAGGGCTGGTGGTGTAACAGATGGTGCCTTGAGCATGTTTGCCAGATTTTTTAACGGCGCGGATGGCAGTTTCAAGATTGCGCAGATCATTCAGCGCATCAAACACCCGGAACACATCAATACCGTTAGCCGCCGCTTTGGCCACAAATGCCTCAACAACATCATCAGCGTAATGGCGGTAACCCAACAGATTCTGACCACGCAGCAGCATCTGCAAACGGGTATTGGGCAGCGCATCGCGCAGCTGACGCAGACGCTCCCACGGGTCTTCTTTCAGAAAACGTACGCAGGCATCAAAGGTAGCGCCGCCCCACACTTGCAGCGACCAGTAGCCCACCTTGTCGAGCTTGCCGCAGATGGGCAGCATATCTTCGGTGCGCATGCGGGTCGCAATCAGAGACTGGTGTGCATCACGCAGAATAACGTCAGTGACATGGATCTTTTTCATGGGTAATTACTCCTAATTCGCGACGGCTCAGATGCCGGCATGGGCAGCAAGTGCTGCGGCAATGGCCAGGGCCAGTTCACTGGGATTGCGTTTTTCTGAGTAGTTCAGCAGCTGCGGGTGATTGGGCACAAAACTTGTGTTGAATTCCCCGCTGCGAAAATCCGGATCCTGCAAAATTTCCTGATAATAACGTGCCGTGGTTTTCACACCCTGCAGACGCATATCGGACAAGGCACGCGCACCACGATTGAGCGCTTCTTCCCAGGTCAACGCCCACACCACCAGTTTCAGACACATAGAGTCGTAATACGGTGGAATGGTGTAGCCAGTGTAGATGGCGGTATCGGTGCGCACACCCGGGCCACCGG
>JAUSPW010000650.1 GCA_030652635.1 Pseudohongiella sp.
GTAGATATCCATCATAAATCGATCCGGGTGCGTTGTTGAAACTGAAAAAGCCGACTCGATGTCAGGGATACGGCGTTCGCCCCAAACAGGGTGTCTCACAAAAGCTTCCTTGACCTCTGCCCCCACTTCAAAATGGCATGGTGCAATGGCCGGCCCCATCCACGCCATCAATTGATCAGGTACAACTCTCATCGACAGAATTGTCTGTTCAAGTACACCATCGAGCAATCCACGCCAACCGGCATGAGCAACAGCGGCCACCGAACCTTGAGAGTCCGTAAAAAAAACCGGCAAACAGTCGGCAGTCATGACAACAGCACCAAAGTCCTTATCATGAACAACGGCTGCATCACCGGTTTTTAGTCTGAGTGAAGTGCTGCGCGGCGACACGTCAATAACCCGAGTGCCATGCACCTGGTTTAACCATTGCAAGCGCGCCTGTGCTGGCAATAACTGTTTTAGCTTTCCCCTGTTTCGCCCGACCGCAAGCGGGTCATCGCCCACATGCTGTCCAACATTAAAAGATGAAAATGGACCTAGGCTGTATCCACCAGCTCTGCAGGTCACAAAAGCTGTAACACACTCTGGCGCTGGCCAGTCAGGTTTGATGATCTCCGGCAAAGCAACTTCAACTGATTCGCTCTGCAAGGTGCGACTCATTACGACATATCCGCCTTGAGAGTAGCCAGCAGACTCTGCATATCTTCCGGAAGCGGAACATCCCAGCTTACCTCTTCTCCCGAAATGGGATGGATAAAACCCAAATGGGCCGCATGCAGCGCTTGTCGCTTGAACTCTCGCAAGGTAGTGGCCAACTGGGGACTGCAACCACCTGGAATATGCAATCGTCCACCGTATACCGGATCGCCAACGAGAGGATGCCGGATATGACTCATATGCACTCTGATCTGGTGCGTACGTCCGGTTTCCAGCTGACACTGGACGTGTGTATGAGCGCGAAATCGAGAAATGACCCGATAATGAGTGACCGAATCTTTACCACTTTGTATGACCGCACGTTTTTTGCGCATCACAGGATGTCGGCCCAGTGGCGCATCAACCGTTCCCCCTGCTGTCAAAACGCCCAATACAACGGCTTCATAAAGACGGCTGACGTCTCGTTTTTGCAACTGACGTACCAATCGATGGTGTGCAGGCAGGCTTTTGGCCACCACCATTAGACCGGTTGTGTCCTTGTCCAGTCTATGCACGATACCGGCTCTTGGCAGGTTCTGTAGTGCCGGGCAATAGTGCAACAGCCCATTCATCAATGTGCCGGATCTGTTTCCCGCCGCCGGATGCACCACTGTGCCCGCCGGTTTGTTAAGCACCAGAATATCGTCATCTTCAAACACGATATCAAGCTCTACTGGCTCTGCTTGCCAATGTCCTTCGTCAGGTACCTGCATCTCGGTCTCAAGCACCAAGACGTCGCCTGCAGTCAGCTTGTCTTTTGAGCGCAGCAGGGAATTATTGACCAGCAGGCGTCCTTCCTTTATCCAGGTCTGTAAACGACCACGGGAGTATTCGGAAAACAAACTCGCTGCAATCTGATCCAGACGTGCGCCATCCAGATTTTCGGGAACAATAGCCGTCATGGCAATTTTTTCGGTCATGGTACTTGAGTGGCCTCCGGCCAATTTTACTTGAGCGCAGCAGATGCTTGGGTTCAAACAGCTTGCTGTGTTTAAATAGCGCTCTTATGGCAGGCATTATAGTCTGTTTTGTCTTTGTTAAGTCGCGCCCTGAAAAGATAAGGGTGTATTGCTGGAGAGATAGTGTGCGAGTCCTGCTCAGCCTGATACTGATTAGTTTGACTGTTTCCTGCTCCTCACTCAGAGAAGAGCGTGACGAATTTGCCAACCTCTCTACCGAGGAGCAATTTTATCGTGATGCCAATCGCCAACTTAACTCAGCCAATTATTCTGGCGCTGTCAGGACATACCAAGCCTTGGAAGCACGCTTCCCCTTTGGTCAATATGCCGCACAAGCGCAACTTGAACTTATTTACGCCAACTATCGTAGCGGCAATGTAGAAGGCGCGCGAGCAGCTGCAGACCGATTTATTCGGTTACACCCTGATCATCCGAACATCGACTATGCCTACTACCTCAAAGGTGTAGCTTCATTTACTGAGAACTCCGGATTCGTAAGTCGATTCCTGCCTACTGACCCTTCAAAACGCGACATCACGCGCGCGCGGGACGCATTTACCGAATTCTCGCTGCTACTGGCACTTTACCCTGACAGTGACTACGCCGCTGACGCGCAAGCCAGAATGATTTTCCTGCGGAACAATCTGGCAACCTACGAAATACATGTATCTACGTATTATCTGGAAAGAAGAGCTTACATCGCCGCTCTAAACCGGGCGCGGTATGTTGTTGAAAACTTTCAGGGCAGCCCAGCCGTCGCTGAAGCCGTGTCAATTATGGCAGAGTGTTATTTACGCCTGGGACTCGATGATCTGGCAGACACATCAATCGCTTTGTTAAAAGCCAATTTCCCAGATCACCCGACGCTGGATAATCGCGGCAACTTTACCGTCCGCGACCATGTCACCAATCCATCGCTGCTGTATACCGTAAGCTTTGGCCTGCTAGGCAGCAACGCGGATAACACGCCACTGGCACCGACTACGCGTCCCAATCCGTCTATCGCACCACAATCAGCATCACCGAATACTGGCCGCTCCTTACTCAACATTCTGTCGATGGGCAGATTCGGTAATAATGGCCCGGTTGTACGGCCTGACGATGTGCCACCAGTTTCGCCAACAGATGAGCTCCCACAACAATAATACCGCTTAGCCAAAAGCTCATTTACCTGATGCAGTCACCGCTGCGTCGGGTCAGTAATTTTCCGGAAAGAAATGCCTTTCGATCGATTCAATCAGGATATGTATGATTTTTATATGTACTTCCTGCACTCTGTCAGCAAAATCACTGGCGCCAGCACTGATATCAACGCTTGCCAACTTACCTAGTGCTGACTCAGCGGCACCCGTTAGACTGACCACCTCGATACCACTTGATCGCGCATATTCAACCGCCTTGATCACATTGACGCTGCGACCGCTGGTACTGATGGCCAACAGGCAATCGCCCGGTTTGGCGCGCGCCTCCAGGTATCGGGAAAAAATGTAGTCATAACCAAAGTCATTGGCGACACAACTGATATGCCCTGGATCACTGATAGCAGTTGCAGACAGCCCAGCGCGATTTTTTCGGTATCGCCCGGTCAACTCCTCAGCAAAGTGCATTGCGTCGCTCATTGATCCACCATTCCCGCAGGCATAAATTGCATTGCCGTTGGAAAGTGTATTTATCAGCAATGACGCCGCACGATCGATTGCGTCCAGGCTATCGCCAGAAGACATAAACCGTTGCAAATAAACCTGGGATTGCTCAAGTGCGTCAAGAATGTGTTGCTTCATAAAGCAGCCCTTAAAATCAAGCCTTCCAGCCCTGTGTGATGGGATATCGACGATCTCTGCCCAACCCTCGTTCGGTCAAGCGCACCCCTGGCGCACTTTGACGCCTCTTATACTCGTTGAGATCGACCAGCCTGATCACGCGCAAAACCTCTGCCCGCTCAAATCCCCGAGCAATAATGTCGTCGGCGCTTAGATCCTGCTCGATGTAGTGTTCCAGTATCTGATCAAGGCGCTCATACGGTGGCAGATTATCATCGTCGCGTTGCCCGGGCGCCAGCTCGGCTGTGGGTGGCCGATCTATAACAAGTTGAGGAATTACCAATTGCTCCCCCTCTTCCAACGCACATGAATTGCGATAACGGGCAAGCGCATAAACAAACATTTTGCTGGCATCCTTTAATACGCCAAAACCGCCAGCCATATCACCATAAAGTGTGCAATATCCAACAGCCACTTCGCTCTTGTTACCCGTGGTGAGCACCAGCGCACCTTTTTTATTAGAAATTGCCATCAGCAAAACGCCACGGCAACGCGCCTGGATGTTCTGTTCGGCCAATCCCGCCGGTAACCCGGAAAACTCGTCAGACAATTCGGTCATAAAAGCATCAAAACTGTCTTTAATCGACACCACTGTAAAATTGACAGCCAGCCGTTCAGCTTGCTCCTTTGCCAGACTCATACTCATTTCAGATGTGTAGGTAAATGGCATCATGACTGCGCTAACTCTGTCGGCTCCCAAGGCATCAACAGCGACTGCCAAGGTTAGCGCGGAATCGATGCCGCCGGACAACCCCAAGAGCACTGCGTTGAACCCGTTTTTACTGACATAGTCGCGCAAGCCCATCACCATGGCGTCATAACAACGTTGTTCCACTGAAGGCAATAAATGCGTGACTGGCATTTGCGGCACTGCCGGCTTGCTGGGTTCTATATCAAATGTGACCGGGATCAGAGCTTCCGAAAAGCCTGGACCAGCAACACTGACATTGCCTTCCGCATCAGAAACCAGGGAAAAGCCATCAAAAACCAATTCATCCTGTCCACCCACCAGGTTTACATAGACGATAGGCGCCGCTGCCTGCAGTGAGCGTTGTCGTAACAGTTCGATGCGCTGCTCGAGTTTGTGTTTACTGAACGGCGACGCGTTGATATTGATCAGCAAATCAGCCCCTG
>JAUSPW010000654.1 GCA_030652635.1 Pseudohongiella sp.
GGTTTTGCCCGCGCCGTTGGCCCCAATCAGGCAACGCAATTCGCCGTCGTTGATATATAGGCTGAGATTGTTCAGCGCTTTAAAACCATCAAAACTGACCGACAGACCTTCGATGTACAAAATGACGTTATGTGACACATCGGGTTTTACTACCGGGCTGAGAATCATGAACCCTCCTCCGACGCAGATTTACCACGAATCAGCCCTGCCAGTCCTTTTGGCAGGAAAATCGTGACAATCACAAACAGCGCGCCCAACATAAATATCCAGCTCTCCGGGACCAGCGCCGTGAAACGGGTTTTGGCATAACTCACCAGAATGGCACCCACCGCTGCGCCATAAAGGGTACCGCGACCACCGACTGCAACCCACACCACCACTTCAATGGAGTTGATGGGACTGAACTCACCGGGATTGATAATGCCAACCTGTGGCACATACAAGGCACCGGCAATCGCCGCAATCAACGCGGAATAGACAAACAACCAGACCTTATAGTTCTCCGTGCGATAACCCAGAAAACGTGCACGTGCTTCACTGTCGCGCACCGCAATAATGACGCGGCCCAACCGTGATTTCATAATCAGCTGGCTGCACACAAACGCGATGCCCAACATCAACGCGGTAATCATGAACAGAGACACGCGCGTGGTGTCAGCGCTCAAACTGAAGCCCAGCAGTTCTTTAAAATCGGTCATGCCGTTATTGCCACCGAAACCCATTTCGTTGCGGAAAAAAGCCAGCATCAGCGCATAAGTAAGCGCTTGGGTCATGATCGACAGATATACACCGGTGACACGAGAACGGAAGGCCAACCAGCCGAACACAAATGCCAGCAGCCCCGGCACCACTATCACCATCAACATGGCGAACCAGAACTGATCCATGCCCAGCCAGAACCACGGCAAAGAATCCCAGTTCAGAAACACCATAAAATCCGGCAGATCGGGATTGCCGTAGACACCCCGGTCACCAATCTGCCGCATCAGGTACATGCCCAT
>JAUSPW010000663.1 GCA_030652635.1 Pseudohongiella sp.
CGCTTCACCCTCTTTAATAATCTGTATCAGGCTTTCCATCATCGGGGTTATTTCCAGCATCTTAGACATTTCGGCCTCCTGTGAGCACCCCCAGCGGGTGCCGTATCGAAAGCCTGCTTATGCCCACGCGCAGGGCTGTCAATGATCCCGCAGGGACGCGTAGCGCCTGTCATTGACAGCCTGAGCATGGGCATACGCTGTGCTGAAGTAGGCAAACGCGCTCTATCTACGAAGCCGGTACGATTTTCGGCAGCTGCGCGGCCGATATCGAGCATGCGCGCAGCGTCTTGCGAAGCCTCACGTCAGTGAGGTGCTAGGTCTGCGCAGCAGGCCGTAGGCAATGAGGCCCTTTTGCGCAGCTGCCGGTTTTTGACTTTGGCCCGCGCAGCGGTGGGAGTGTTAGTAACACTCCCACTTCTGTCTGGACTTCCGGATTATTGCTCTGGTAAAAAACATTACCTTCCCCACTCGCCAGACTTGTCCAATTTCCATTCCAGCACGGTTTTTGCCTCTGCGTCGGCAAGCTCATCTATCCGTTTATGGTAGTCCCTGTTCTGGTCCACAATCATTTCATGGAAGCTCATTTCGCTGACTACTGCGTCATCTGGATGTATCTTCTGACCATGTACACGCTGCACCATCTCTGCTTGCTGGTTTGCATCAAGGTAGATGTCATCCAGTGTTTTTATCATCGTTCCACCAGCACACGCCATATTGATTACTTTCAGCAACGCAGCCTTATCTAAGGGGTCAAGCTTCGATGCTCGCTCAAACGCGCGCTTCATCAACCCTGAGAGCCCCTGCGACGCTTCATTGAACAGCATCTCGTCCATAGAGCAGCCCAGCGCCTTCGCCAGTTTCTCTATTGTTGACACCCTTGGGTCTGTTTCGCTCCGTTCTATCTTCGAGATCTGAGTAAGACTCACACCAGACTGTTCTGATAGCTCGTCTTGATTAAGTCCACGCTCCTTCCTCAGCCGCTGCAGGTTTTCAGATAACGACATGTCAGCACTTCCAAATAGTTGCAATAGCATCAGCTTACCCCTCGTTTTGCACGCAAAAGCATTTACATGTGCTATAGCATAAAATATATTGGTGCTATAGCACTATTGACAGCATTTCAGCTCAACAGAGTTTGTGTGCTTATTACATACAAACTAAGTCCGGAGTTCCGGACTTTTGACTAGGGATTGACCTCGCGTGACATGGTTCATCGACAAGCTTAACCTCCATCAAGAGCATCACCTGCCATTGCCACTGGTCGGTGAACAGATGGTTGTCCGCATCGATTTGGCCACCGGCGAGACAGTGAGCCAGTCACCCAATGCCAAACTGGTGGAAGGGTCATATTCCACCAAGTTAACGGTGCGATGTGACGGCTCCAGAGTGTCCGTAACAGGCAATCCCAGCCGCTTTGGACACTGCGACAATCTGTTCGGCCTTACCACCATCGAAGAGTGCGTTCAGGTCTACAACCGCGTACTGGTTACACTCGGTCTGCCACCGTTCAGCAAATGCACTTCCGTTAAGTATCGGCAAGGCGAGGAGGGGAGCAGGGTGCAGCTTGTCACCGATGGTGCCGTCATTGACCACATTGATTGGACGAGGAACCTATCTATTCCACAGGGCACTGAGGATGCATTTCTGCGGGGCATGTCTAGCCAGTCCATGGGAAGAGGGAAGATAGCCAACCTGTTCGCCAATGGCAAAACAGTAGAGTGGTATTCCAATTCCTCTTGGCTTTACAAAAAGCTCTATAACAAAGCTCATGACATGAAGGACCGACGCTCCAAAAACACTAAAAACGCATCAGCAGAGGACATTGCTTATTACGACAAACTGATTGATTTTTGCCTTAAAAACGGCGTCATTCGCGAAGAGCATTCATTCAAAAGACCTTGGTTAAAAACACAAGATTTATTCATTTACGGCCGCGTAGCAGAAGCTGACTTTCTACCTCATCTAAATGACATCGAATCAATATTAAATAGGCTGGGTGCCATGACTCATACATCATATGAAACTATTTCAGATCAATTACTTGCAAATAAAATTGTTAACTCAACTCAATCAGCAAACGCTACTCAAGCATACGTATTCAAATGGCTTCACGGTCAAAATATCGACCGCAATTCACAGTATTATCTGCATAAATCTCGCCTGCTACAGATCGGCATCGACATCTCTATTCCTTACGATGTTTCACGCCTGCCGCCCACACTAAAAGCGAGTCAGACGATTGAAGTAAGTCCTGTGCAAATGCCGTCTTGGTATCGCACGTCATCAATGAAAAATCACCTACGTTTGGTTGCGTAAGGAGCTGTTTACCATGCCTCAGCACTCGATAAATCTCGATCCGCAATGGTTGTCTTTGATCGGCAAAAAATACGCTTTTACCGATCTTCTGGCAACACACCCGAGCCTCATGCAACTCGGCCTAATGATGATAACTTCAATTATTTTTGATCATGACGCTCTCCCAGAGTTCGGACTCTGGACACCAACCGACCCCGAAAATGTTTATTATTATTCTGTCATTCGTTTGAAAATTGACAAAGCCAACGACTCTACCGATACGGTGCCTACAAGCCTGCTTCAAAAGGCCGGCATTTCTCCAGCTGCACAGCAAATTCTTATTGATTCAACTGCAGCCAACGGCTGAGCAGACATTCGAAAAAGCGACGCCCGCGAGCTTTTGAGAAGGACTGCTCAGCAACTGGATCATGATAAAAATAAACAATGAAGTTTCCGATCAAGTCTGGAATGCCATGATCATCATGGCATTAAAATATCAGCGTCGAATTGGTCGTTATCACAATATCCGCTATGACCGTAAACATGTATATCTGGTGCTGACTATCTGCGAAATTGCACACATTCTCGTCGATCAGCGCGCAATTCATACTTGGCCTGCAGGATCACGCAGACTTGGAGACATCGAGAAGGGTGTTATCAGAGAATTCACCAAGCTCCACGGCAAAACCCACCTTGATACATAGACTTACACTAGTTCCGGTAATCTTTATTACTATCAATGAGTTACAACAAAGCAGGGAAGGCAGGGATACACACGCTTCAGCGTGGGTG
>JAUSPW010000665.1 GCA_030652635.1 Pseudohongiella sp.
GGTTCAAATCCTGCCCCCGCTACCAAACCTGCGGCGTCCGTGTGTTTCCGGGCGCCGCGCAAAAGCCCCTTGATGGGGCTTTTTATTAAGGCTGAAAGTTGCCCGTGCGGTGCTCTCAGTCAGGTCGGGAAAGCTCGTCGGATTAGAATGGTCTGAGGACGAGGTGCCGCCGCCGCAGTGTTCTTTCGGGAACATTGTGACAAGACAAGCAGTTTGTTTAAGCGGTGGGCCTAGGGCCCACTTTTTGTTTGTGTTTTTTGAATATTCTGCATAAATCAGGAACTTGGTTATAGTGGTTGCAACAATCGACAACATTGCAGAGCTCTTCCGCCCTGCTGTTACGGCACTGGGTCTCGAGCTTTGGGGCGTTGAACATCTGGTGCGAGGTCACTCAGCCTTGCTCCGTATTTATATTGACGGCCCTGACGGCATCTCCATAGACGATTGCGAAAAAGTCAGTCGACAGGTGAGTGCTATTCTCGACGTTGAAGATCCCATCCCGGGCGAATACACCTTAGAGGTGTCTTCACCTGGTTTTGACAGACCACTGTTCAATTTTGAGCAATTTGGCCGCTTTGTTGGCGAGGTTGTTAACGTGCGTCTACGCATTCCCATTGATGGGCGTCGGAAATTCAAAGGTGTTTTGGAAAAAGCTGAAAATGGTGTGATTTTTATGACCGTGGACGGCAACGTGTATGACATTCCCTACCAACAGGTAGACAAGGCGAACATCGCGCCCTGAGACAATTGTTTGGCAGTGTTCTGATGGAACGATGAACCCGTGTGTAAGGTGACACTATTATGATGAGTAAAGAAATTCTGATGGTTGCAGATGCGGTCTCCAATGAAAAGGGAGTCGCGCGCGAAGTTATATTTGAAGCCATTGAGTCGGCTCTGGCGACAGCAACCAAAAAGTTGTTCGATGACGAAGAAGTCAACTGCCGCGTTGTTGTGAATCGCAAATCTGGCCAATATGAGACTTTCCGGCGCTGGGACGTAGTCGCTGACGAAAATTTTGATGATCCGTCTCACCAGATGACACTTGATCAGGCTCAGGCTAAAAACCCTGACATCAAGATCGGCGAATTCTGGGAAGAAAAAATCGAAAATACTGAATTTGGTCGTATTGCTGCGCAAACGGCCAAACAAGTGATTGTGCAAAAAGTGCGCGAGGCTGAGCGTGACCTGGTAGTTGCTGAATATCGCGACAAAATGGGCAAACTGGTCTCTGGTACAGTCAAGAAAGTTACCCGTGAAAGTATTCTGGTTGATCTGGGCGGTAATGCAGAAGCCATGTTGCCGCGCGATCAGATGATTCCGCGTGAGATGTTCCGCACCGGCGACCGTATTCGGGCACTGCTGCTTGACGTGCGTCAGGAAGCACGTGGTCCTCAGTTGTTCCTGAGCCGCACTGCGCCGGGCATGCTGATTGAGTTGTTCAAGATTGAAGTGCCTGAAATTGCAGACGGCATTATCGAAATTCGTGCCGCAGCGCGTGATCCTGGCTCGCGAGCCAAAATTGTGGTCAGCACAAATGATGGCCGAATTGATCCGGTTGGTGCTTGTGTAGGTATGCGTGGTTCACGTGTGCAAGTGGTATCCAATGAATTAGCCAATGAACGAATTGACATCATTCTCTGGGATGATAACCCCGCTCAACTGGTTATCAACGCCATGGCGCCGGCAGAAGTCGCATCCATTGTCATGGATGAAGACAGCCACACCATGGACGTTGCAGTTGAAGAAGACAATCTGGCGCAGGCCATTGGTCGAAGCGGCCAGAACGTTCGCTTGTCGGCTGAGTTGACCGGCTGGGCGATCAATGTGATGAGCGTAGAAGATGCGCGCAACAAACAACAGCAGGAATCCAGCGGCTTTATCTCCATATTTATGGAAAAGCTGGATGTGGACGAAGATGTGGCAGAGTTGCTGGTTGCTGAGGGTTTTACCTCGCTTGAGGAAGTCGCCTACGTACCCATAGATGAGCTGCTCAGCATAGATGGTTTTGATGAAGACGTTGCCAAAGAGTTACGGGATCGCGCACGTGACGCGTTGCTGACTCAGGCAATTGCGTCGGAAGAAGGTTTGTCGGGAGCGCAACTGGAAGCTGACCTTTTGAATATGGAAGGTATGGACGACACGTTGGCGATGGCTTTGGCTGGCAAAGGGATTCTGAATATGGAAGAACTTGCGGAACAGTCAATTGATGATTTGATGGATATTGACGGCATGGACGAAGAACGTGCCGGCAAATTGATTATGACGGCTCGAGCGCCCTGGTTTGCGTAATAACCGGTTTGACTAGTACAAGTCGGTTCACACCAAGCCGGATCAGGCAGCAAGAGAAGACAGGAGTAGTTAAATGGCAGATGTAACAGTCGGTGAGTTCGCCAAAGTAATTGGCGTTACCGCGGAACGGCTACTGGCTCAGATTAAAGAGGCGGGGTTGCCGCATACGCGCGCAGAAGATCCGATTTCAAATGACGACAAGAATACCTTGTTGCTGTTTCTGCGTCGCAGTCACGGTGCGACGGAGGCTGCCGATGCTGCCCCGAAAAAAATCACGCTGAAGCGAAAAACGGTCGAGACCCTTAAAACCTCTTCTGGCCAGGGCCGTGGTAAAACCGTCAGTGTTGAGGTTCGCAAGAAGCGCACGTACGTCAAACGCAGTGAATTGACGCCCGAGCAATCAGGCAGCGAAGACGTGTCCGGTATTGAAGAAGAGTTGCTCGACCAGGCTGCAGAAACGGCAGCAACAGAAGCAGCTCATGACCCTGTTGAAGCGTCTGTTGCAAGCGATGCCGTTAGCGGCGCTGCTGATGCCGTTGCTGACTCTGGCCAGTCGGCCACAGAAACAGTGACTGCCCCTGAAACAACTGTGGTAGAAACGGCGCCAGCGCCTGCAGCACCGG
>JAUSPW010000669.1 GCA_030652635.1 Pseudohongiella sp.
CATGGAATGGCTGTTTCAGAACATGCTGTTCACGAATGTTGCCGAGCCCACCGGCAATCATGATGGGCTTGTGGTAGCCGCGCACTTCGTATTGATTTGCAGAAGGCACAGACTCCTCATAAGTTCTGAAATAACCGCAGAGATTGGGGCGACCAAATTCATTGTTGAATGCCGCTGCGCCGATGGGCCCTTCGAGCATAATGTCTAATGCAGACACAATGTGGGCTGGGCGACCAAAATCTTCTTCCCAAGGCTGCATAAAGTCTGGCAGACGCAGGTTTGAAACACTGAATCCGCAAAGCCCGGCTTTGGGTTTGGCACCAGTACCTGTTGCGCCTTCATCGCGAATCTCACCACCACTCCCAGTTGCTGCCCCAGGGAACGGAGCGATTGCGGTCGGATGGTTATGAGTTTCCACCTTCATCAGAATGTGAATTGCCTCGTTCACATACGCATACTGGTGTGATGTTGGCTGTGGGAAGAAACGCCCCGCGACACTTCCCGTCATCACGGCCGCATTATCTTTGTATGCCGACAACACATTGGCTGGCGATTTTTTATGGGTATTGCGGATCATCGCAAACAAAGAAAGTGATTGATCAATACCATCCACTGTCCAACTGGCATTAAAAATCTTGTGTCGACAATGTTCCGAGTTTGCTTGCGCAAACATCATCAACTCAACATCATTTGGGTTGCGACCCAAACGTACAAACGCATCATGCAGATAATCCATCTCATCATCAGCCAGGGCAAGCCCCATGGACTGATTGGCTATCTGTAATGCCTGTTTTCCTCCGCCGATCACGTCTACACTGGTCAACGATGCCGGTTGCGCATGCGAGAACAGCGCCACAGCCTCTTCGTAATCGTTCAGGATTGCTTGAGTCATTTTGTCATGCAGATACGCATCAAGTTGCAATAGCTGCTGATCGGATAGTGGCTCTTTCAGACTGATATGCCATGCAATTGCACGTTCAACTCTGCCAATCTGCGTCAATCCGCAATTTCTGACGATATCTGTCGCTTTGCTAGACCAGGGTGAAATGGTACCCGGCCGTGGCACAACCAGTCGAAAAACCCCAAATTGACCAAGTTCTTCTGTCGATTCAGGGCTGTCACCGTAGCTCAGCAACTGCGTCAGTACCTGACTTTGAGTGTCATCCAGTGTGGAGTCACACTCAATAATGTGTACGAAGCATGAACTGATCGCATCAACAACAGGGATGTCCTGTTGAATCTGGCGTAAGAGTTTACGGAGACGAAAATCAGAATGCGCGGTGCAGCCAGTGAGAACAAGCATTGTGTCTTTTAGCCTTATTTATCAGTGGGTCTGTAAGCTTGAAATTTAGTGTCTAAACAAGAAATCAGTAAAAAATTCAGTGGCGAATGATACGCCAACCCTGCGCAAAAATCAGGCGATTATTGTTGTTGCGATTGGGCTGCCTGCCGCCTTTTGTTCGCAAAAAACTGCTTGATCAATTGTGAACACTCCGGTTCCAGTACGCCATTCAACACCTCCGGTCGGTGATTGAAGTGGCCACTCTCTGCCAGCTTTTGCCCGCTGAGAACTGCACCGTACTTTGGTTCGAATGCGCCAAAAACCAGGCGTTTTATCCGCGCATGAACTATCGCGCCGTAACACATGGTGCAAGGTTCAATAGTGACGTAAAGAGTTGCGTCCGAAAGTCGGTAGTTCCCAATAACAAGACCCGCCGCACGAAGCGCACAAATCTCGGCGTGAGCACTGGGGTCATGTGTTTTGATCGGCTGATTGTAACCGCGCCCTATGACTTGTCCATTTTGAACAATGAGCGCGCCTACCGGTACTTCACCAGCATCACCTGCCTGTTGTGCAAGGCGCAAAGCCTCGCGCATAAAGGCTATGTCTTCAGGATTTATTCCCATTCAATCGTTGCTGGCGGTTTGGATGAAATATCATAAGTTACGCGGGATACGTCGGCGATCTCATTAATGATTCGGTTACTGACCGTTTCTAACAGTTCGTACGGCAGATGTGCCCAGCGCGCTGTCATGAAATCAATAGTCTCGACCGCGCGCAGCGAAATCACCCAAGAGTACCGTCGCCCGTCACCTACAACGCCGACAGACTTCACCGGCAGAAACACAGCAAAAGCCTGGCTTGTTTTGTGGTAATAGCCAGCGTTATGCAGCTCTTCGATGAAGATGGCGTCAGCTCTGCGCAAGGTTTCGCAATACTCTTTTTTGACTTCACCCAATATACGCACGCCCAATCCCGGACCTGGGAACGGGTGACGATAAACCATGTCATAGGGCAATCCGAGTTCGAGCCCCAGTCGGCGCACTTCGTCTTTAAACAACTCGCGCAGGGGTTCAACCAGTTTAAGCGCCATATTCTCTGGCAAGCCGCCTACGTTGTGGTGTGATTTGATAACATGTGCTTTACCTGTTCGCGATCCGGCTGACTCAATCACATCCGGATAAATGGTCCCTTGCGCCAACCACTTTACATTGGCTATTTTGCTGGCTTCTTCATCAAATACTTCGATAAAAGTGTTGCCAATGGCTTTACGTTTCTTCTCAGGATCGCTGACACCGGCCAGCGCACTCAGAAAACGATTCTCGGCATCGACACGAATCACTTTAACGCCCATATTCTGGGCAAATGTTGCCATTACCTGATCGCCTTCCCGCAGGCGCAGCAAGCCATTGTCGACAAAGACACAGGTCAGTTGATTACCAATCGCTTTGTGGAGTAATGCCGCCACAACAGAAGAATCAACGCCGCCGGATAATCCAAGCAATACGTGATCATTACCAACCTGCTCTCGCACTTTATGGATGGCGTCTTCAATAATATTCGCTGACGTCCACAAAGCCTGGCAACCACAAATACCAAGAACAAAGCGTTCCAATATGCGTTGGCCTTGCAAGGTATGCGTCACTTCCGGGTGGAACTGAACCCCATAAAACCGTCGGGTTTCATCAGCCATTGCTGCTATTGGCGCGCTACTTGTTTCTGCGCTGACAACAAAACCCGGTGGTAACTTGACCACTTTGTCACCGTGACTCATCCAGACATCCAACTGAGCCTTGCCGCCTTGCGCTATGCGATCTTCGATGCCCTCAAACAAGGCGCCAGGCGCTGGCAGACTTACCTCAGCATATCCAAATTCAGATTTATCTGACGCTTCTACTTTGCCTCCGAGTTGCTCAGCCATGCTTTGCATGCCATAACAAATACCCAGAAGCGGCAAACCCAATTCAAAAAACCATTTGGCTACTTGCGGAGATCCTTGTTTGGTTGCAGTTTCAGGCCCCCCGGAAAAAATCACGCCTTGAGGAGCAAAAGCTTTGACCTCGTCACTATCGCACTGGTTATCCCATATCTCACAATAAACCCCCATTTCCCGAACGCGACGCGCGATCAGTTGTGTGTACTGAGAACCGAAATCAAGAATAAGAATTTTCTGGCTGTGAATATTTTGCTGACTCATGTCGGGAGAGGCCTTGGTCATACAGACCACGCTCGGTTATCAACACTGACTAGTCAATAACTGAGCGTGGCAAGCGGGTTAACGTTAACTGAGACGGTAATTCGGTGCTTCTTTGGTAATGCTGACATCGTGCACATGACTTTCTTGCATACCCGATGACGTAATTTTTACGAACTCCGGTTTGGTGCGCATAGTGTCAATATCTGCACAGCCCGTGTATCCCATACTGGAGCGCAATCCACCCATCAACTGGTGGACGATGCCTGACATCGGGCCTTTGTACGGCACGCGACCTTCAATACCCTCTGGTACTAATTTCTCTACGCCCGAAGCTGCATCTTGAAAGTAGCGATCGCTGGAGCCTTGGCTCTGAGCCATAGCGCCCAGTGAACCCATACCCCGGTAGGCTTTGTAACTACGACCTTGATAGAGTTCAACCTCGCCGGGCGCCTCTTCTGTCCCAGCCAGCAGGCCACCCACCATGACTACGTTTGCACCGGCCGCAATCACTTTTGCCAAGTCACCTGAGAAGCGCACACCACCATCAGAGATGACGCTTACATTGGTGTCCTTAAGTGCTTCAACAACATTGGACACAGCGGTCATTTGTGGCACACCTACACCAGTCACGATACGCGTAGTACAAATTGATCCCGGGCCAATTCCAACTTTCACAGCGTCTGCACCGGCAGCCACCAAATCCCGTGCAGCCTGGGCCGTGGCAATATTTCCACCTATGACTGGAAGATCCGGGTGTAAGCCTTTGATTCGACGGACAGTCTCGATAACACCTTCGGAATGACCATGTGCGGTGTCGACTACAATGACATCAACACCGGCTTCAACCAGTGCCTGGACTCTGTCGATGGTGTCATTGCTGGTGCCAACGGCTGCAGCAACCCTCAATCGGCCTTGTTGATCTTTGGAAGCATTGGGGTAGTCCTCAGACTTTCTGATATCTTTCAGTGTAATCAGGCCCCTGAGTTCAAATTCATCGTTGACCACCAGAATCTTTTCAATGCGGTGCTGGTGCAGCAATGCCTTGATCTGATCATGACTGGCGTCTTCTTTGACTGTTACCAGACTCGGTTTAGGCGTCATGATGGTCTCAACCGTTGCATTGAGATTAGTCTCAAAGCGCACGTCTCGACTGGTGACAATACCTACCAATTGACGTCCAACCACAACTGGCATACCTGAAATATCATTTTCACGCATGAGAGCGATAAGGTCAGAGATCCGGGCATCTGGTGAGATGGTAATAGGATCTTTAACTACACCGCTTTCATACTTCTTGACGGTGCGAACTTCCCTGGCCTGCTGCTCGATGGTCATATTTTTATGTATGACTCCAATACCACCTTCTTGAGCCATTGCAATGGCCAGACGCGCTTCCGTCACGGTATCCATGGCGGCAGACATCAGGGGAATATTCAGAGTGATACTCGCTGTCAGGCGGGTTTTAAGACTGACGGCTTTGGGGAGGACCGACGAGTGGGCGGGCAGAAGCAGTACATCATCGAACGTCAGTGCTTCTTCAACTATCCGTAACATAAGTTTTCACCTATCCACAAAAACGCGATTATACAGACCAAGGTGTGTCAGGTAAACTGGCGACATGAACCAACGCCATAATGAAAATCTTGTAACCGATTCTATCGTCTTGTCAGTCAGCACACTGAATGGACTGGCGCGTGAATTACTGGAGGAATGCTTTTCCTCAGTTACTGTTGAAGGCGAGATATCAAACTTTTCCGTTCCGGGTTCGGGCCACTGGTATCTCACCCTTAAAGACAGTACTGCACAAGTGCGCTGTGCCATGTTCCGTGGTCGCAATATGTCGGTCAGATTCAAACCAGCCAACGGAATGCAAGTAACCGTCAAAGGCAAACTCAGCCTTTATGAAGGGCGTGGCGACTATCAGTTAATTCTGGACAGTATGACTGAAGCGGGTGCCGGTGCTTTACAGCGAGCATTTGAAGAACTTAAACAAAAGCTCATGCAGGAAGGACTTTTTGATCCCGCTGATCGGATAAAATTGCCTTCGACATGCCGACACGTCGCCGTAATTACCTCACCGACGGGCGCAGTAATCCGTGATATTCTCAGTGTCTTCAAACGGCGTTATCCCGCGATGAAAGTCACCATTTTGCCAGTGCCCGTGCAAGGCGCTGAGGCCTCTCGAGCCATCTGCAATGCATTGGCTATTGCGGATCAGCGTAAACACGACCTGAACATAGACGCCATCATCATCGCGCGGGGTGGCGGTTCTCTGGAAGACTTGCAGGCATTTAATGACGAGACAGTTGCGCGCGCGATTCACCGCTGCACTTTGCCGGTCATCAGTGCAATCGGGCACGAAACTGATACTACTATCGCCGATTTTGTTGCTGATCTACGTGCGCCTACGCCAACCGCAGCCGCGGAACTGGTCAGTCCTGATCAACTTACCATGCTGAAGAGCCTGCAACAGACTGATCTAAAACTTCAAAGGTTAGTGCAATCACTGCTGAATCAACGCAGACAACAACTGGACTGGTTACGTCGACGACTACAACATCCCGGGAGAAGACTGCAAGATCAGTCGCAAAGACTGGATCGGCTTGACGCACAATTGCAGCGCGCCATGCAAAACATATTGCTGACGCAAAAGAACAGGCTTCAGTCTTTAGCGAGAAGTCTTGACACCGTCAGCCCCTTACAAACACTGCAGCGGGGATTCAGCATTACGCAATCTGAATCAGGGACTCTGCTTTCTGACAGCACGCAGGTGTCTGCAGGAGCACGTATAATCACGGCACTCAAGTCAGGTCGCATTATCACTATCGTCGAGCAAGTTGAATAAAAAGCATTATCCGAAATAATCAGAAACAGGTAGTTGTGGAGATCTAAATGAACAAGCGCGAACAACAAAAACTGATACGAGAACAAAAACAACAAGCAGCTGCTCAAAAAGAAGTGACTCAGAAAAAGATCAGCAAGATTGCAATGATTGTGCTTATTCCTTTGCTTCTGATAGGCGTTCTTTATGGAGTCCTTGGTCAGGGCACGGTATACCCACCTGACCAGATTGCTGAAAATGACCATGTTAAAGGCAACCCTGACGGGGTCAAGCTGATGGTATACGCCGATTTTCAATGTCCTGCGTGTGCGGCAGAACATCAGATGGTATCTATGGCCTGGCCGAGAATATCAAATCAGGCTCAGTTAGCATTCAGGCATTATCCCCTGACCAGTACCCATCGATTCGCCTGGACAGCAGCTTTGTATGCAGAAGCTGCAGGGGCACAAGGCAAATTTTGGGAAATGTATGATCAATTGTTCCTCAACCAGGCCTATTGGTCGGCGATGACAAGTGTCGAAGCAGAGTTTGATGGTTATCTGGAACAATTGGGACTCGATGTCAGCCAGGCGCATGAAGATATGCAGTCTGATGCAATCATTCAAAAGATTCGTAACGATCAGCGCGGCGGTACCAGCGCGGGTGTCAGAGGCACCCCAGCGCTATTCGTAAATGGCAGACTGACGCCGGTTCCTCAAAATCCTGCCGATCTCATAGCATTGGTCAATCGCGCCGCCACGCCCTGACTACAAACCGCTAAAACAAGCGCGTCAGGCCGCTATGCCCAGACGCGCAGCGGGCAACCCCATGAACAGACCGCCCCAATATTTTCCACCAATATGAATTGGCACGGACAAGTTGAACATCACCTCGCCAGTATCGCGAAGGTAACTCTGCAGCCTGAATCGACCCATGTAAGGAATATCCCGATTCTGGAAAAAGCGCATATGGCGACTCTTTTGCAAATCAATGACAGGATCACCAGTTGGTTCTTGTGACAACTCGCTGCGATGAATAGCGACATAACCTTTACTGTCCAAAGGCAAACAATACAAAGCCCCATCATTTTCTTTTGCCCAACTGTCTATAAAGTGCTGACATGCACCTTGGAACGCCTTGGCGTAGCTGACGTCGTATTTAGGCGGTTGAGTACCTGCTATCTGGCGATGTTGCCGATCGAACATGTCAACTCCTGCGGTTACAAGTTTGGCAAACGCCGGTTCAATTGCATCCCTGCGACGCTCCAACATTTCAAGCACCTCCTCTAGCTCACCACGGCCGATTCTGAATTGACAAAGTTTATGAAGGGCCTTGTCAGTAGACTCCAGTAGAAATTGTGTCTGCGCATTATTCTTCTCCATATCCTGTCGAATTCGCGCCCCGAGTTCGTGAATTTCATGACTACGGGCTCTGATATCACGATTGCTGACCGTCAATTGTTGAGCTGCCGCCGTAACAGTAAGAAGATCAACATGCGTGGATTCAAACCCAGCCACCATTTGTTTAAACTCATCTGCTGACTTATTGATTTCACAGCGCGCCTGCTCACTTTCTTCTATCATTTGCCGTGTGCCAGCTGAAGTTCGGGATACCACTTGGATCATGTCGCCCAACAGCGAGCCAATCTGGTCAGCCGATCCGCGGACTTTTACGGCCAGATCGCGCACCTCATCGGCAACCACCGCAAATCCCCTGCCCTGTTCGCCAGCACGCGCAGCTTCAATTGCAGCATTAAGGGCTAACATATTGGTTTGCGCAGCAAACCCCTGAACCGTAGAAAGAATTGTGCGAATACTCTCCGATGTAAGCTCGAGTTGTTCAACAGTGCCATGAAACTGCTGCATCATTTTGCCAACGTCTGCAATTCTGATATTGGCTTGCACCAGATCGTCCACGGCGACGCGGGCCGTTTGAAGATTGTGTGAGTTTGTCTCGGTAATGGTGCTGCTGACCCGCGACAATTCTTCAATAGCGGATGCTGTCTCTTCACTTGAGCGATAAATGATCTCAGAGGAGACTTCTTGTTTACTTGCATCCCTGCTGGTTTCGTCAGCAATTTTTCGACCTTGCGCCGATGTCAAAGTGACCCGAATGGTATGGTGCCTTAAATCCTCCAACGCGGTACGCAGCCGATCCATGAAGCCATTAAACAGACTCGCTGCCTCTGAAGCATCACCTGGCCCATCAACGTGCATTCGACCTGATAAGTCTCCTTGCTCATTATTGACCGAGCGCAAGACATCAATAAAACTGGAAGCACTTAACTGATCTGCCTGTTTTAC
>JAUSPW010000674.1 GCA_030652635.1 Pseudohongiella sp.
GCCGCGTGTCACGGTCAGGTTAAGGTTGTGTAACACCTCAACCTCACCATAACGTTTGATCAAGTCCTTGATATGTAAAACGGCTTCAGTCATTACACGATGTTCCCTTCGAGCGAGTTATTCTACAAATACATCATCCACGGTCAGTTGCTGAATGTTGCCCAATTCTGTCAGTTGGCTCATGTCCATACGACTGGTATCACCCACTATGGAGATCAGCTTGGGTTTACCCGCAATGTGTTCGCGCTGGAACTGCATCAAGTCCTCAAGCGAGGAGTTTTGCAGCTGCGCAAAACGCTCCGGTCGCGGATCTCCGTCCAAGCCCAGTAACTGCCAGCCGCGCACCGTGCCGGGTATCGCACGGAAACCCACGGTACCTGAGCGGTAGCGGTTGACCAGCGAACCATAGGCATCCGCAAAGCGGTCAGCCGAGGCGGGCATGTTGTCGAACAACTCGATAAACGCCGTGGTTGCCTCGATGGCTTTGTCGTTTTGTGAACCAATGGCGCCAAGTGCCAGATTTTCAGCACCCAGTCGGCCACCTTGGGTGTATTGAGCGGCTGCAGAGTAGGCCAGCGCTCGCGCTTCACGCAGTTCCTGGAACACCACGCTGGACATGCTGTTGCCAAAATAGTTGTTGTATAGCGATGACGGTACCACCAGCGACTCGTCGTACTCACCGTCTGGAAACTCCAGACGCACCTGCGCCTGCGCGGTTTCACGGTGAATCACATAAATTTCATTATTGCTGACCTGCCGTGCATGCCGGAAACGATAAGGGGGCGGGTCCAGCAGA
The DNA here is from genome assembly GCA_030652635.1 of Pseudohongiella sp. Taxonomy (GTDB): domain Bacteria; phylum Pseudomonadota; class Gammaproteobacteria; order Pseudomonadales; family Pseudohongiellaceae; genus Pseudohongiella. The sequence continues at coordinate 797 of JAUSPW010000674.1, forward strand.
TCACCGGCAACCTCGTGTTGTCGCTGCAGAATAGCAGTCAGCTCTGCCGGCGTCATCGAGCCAGTATAACTGAGTGTATGTTTGTACTTCTGCAAGCCACTGATCAGGCTCAACACCTGATCCAGCTGCACGGCCCGGATGGCATCACTGCTCAAGGCGCGCAGCATGGGCGACTCGTCACCATAGCGGTTGTACAAATACAGCGCCTGGCTGATGGCAGCCGGGTCTTCGCGCTGATCACGACGCGCCTGCAGAATGGAATTTTTTAACTCTTCAAAAGTCGCTGCATCGGTTTGTGGGTTGCTCGCCAGTTCCAGCATCAGCGCCAGGGTTTCTTCAAACTGCGGATCCATGCCAGTGATACTGATCACGGTTTCATTGGCCCCCGAGCTGAAATTGAATTCGCTGCCCAGGCGATACCACTGCTTCTGCAACTCTTCCAGCGGATAGTCAACCGTGCCGGCCTTGCCCATCACGGCGCCGGCCAGGCTCAGCAGGTCGTTCTCTTCGGTGCCTACTTCGATACTCATGCTGAAGGTAAAAATATCGTTCAGCGGATTGGGTGCGTAGTACAAGGGCATGCCGGCGTAATCGATAATCTGATAGTCCTCACCTTCCTGCAGGTAGACCGGTTCGATTTCCTCGTAAGGCATCGACAGAATGGCTGACGCAAATTCCGACTGACGGCTGGGGTCAATGCTCACCGGGTCAATGGCAGGTTTATCAACAGTTGGAATATCTGCCGGGCCATTCAGGCGGTGCACGGCCACGTAGTTGTTGGTGGAGAAGTACTTGTTGGCCACCGCCACGATGTCGGCTTTGCTGACTTGTTCCAGACGCTGAATCTGTTTGATGGAATAGTCCCAGTCGGCTTTCTGCAGATAGGACTGGCGCATCATGCCCACACGCGCGGTGTTGGATTCCAGCCCGCGTTTCTCCATGTTTTTAAAGTCATTGATGATGGCAGGTAAAATCCAGTCTTCAAACTCGCCACGGCGAATCAGGTCAATCTGTTCCAGCAACAGCTGTTCAACGTCAAGCAGCGTCTGGCCTTCACGTGGCACGCCCCACAGGGTTTGTGCGCCAAAATCGTTCTGGAACTGTGGTGACGAACCGGCAGCCTGCACACGTTGACGCTGGTTAAGATTCAGGTTGATCAGACCCGCGGTGCGGTTGTCCAGAATCATGTCCAGCAACATCAGTGCTTCCTGATCTTCGTGACCGTTAGGCACGGTGTGGAAGGCCATCTGCACTTCTTCTTCACCCGGGTAGCTGACCGTGACGCGCTCAACGGCGGTGACGGGCGCTTCAGTCCAGGTGGGCTCTGGTGGTAGCGGTTTGGCTTGCCAGACCGAGAACTTTTCGGCAATCAGGGCGATGGTTTCATTGATATCAATGTCGCCGCTGATAAAAATCGCCATATTGTTCGGCACGTAGTAGGTGTCGAAGTACTGCTGTATATAAACCAGTGACGGATTTTTCAGGTGTTCAGCATCACCAATGGTGGATTGCTGGCCGTATGGATGGTTTTTGTACAACAGATCGGCCAGTGCGTAGTAGGACAGGCGATCGCGGTTATCCAGCGTGCGGTTTTTTTCCTCATACACAATTTCCAGCTCGGTGTGGAACAGGCGGAACACCGGGTTGATAAAACGGGTGGATTCAATTTCAGCCCAATGCTGCAGGCGGTTGGAGGGCAAGCCCACCTTGTAAACAGTTTCCTCATTGGAGGTGTGCGCGTTCAGACCAGTCGCGCCCATGCTGTTGTAAACCTTGTCAATCTCATTGGGGATGGCGTACTGCGAAGCCAGTTGCGACACCCGATTGATCTCGGCGTATATTTCGGCGCGGCGAGTTGGGTCGGTCTCGTTAAAGTGTTGTTCGTACAGCGCCTGGATCTGCTCCAGATGGGGACGTTCAGCCTCGTAGTCGAGGGTACCCATTGTCTGATTGCCCTTGAACAGCAAGTGCTCAAGGTAGTGCGCCAGTCCAGTGGCATCGGCCGGATCATGTTTGCTGCCGGCACGCACGGCGATTTCCGCATAAAAACGCGGCTCTTCGTGGTTCGCGGTCAGATAAACCTGCAGGCCGTTATCGAGTTCAAAGATATGCGCGTCCAAGGGATCATCGGGATTGGCCGGATAAAGACGTTTGTAACCGGGATTGACCTCTGCCGCAGGGCTATCGGCTGCGCTGCCAACATTCGGGCTGCCAACACTAGCCCCCGGCGCCTGTTCTGCAGGGCTGCAGGCCAGCAACAGAGGCGATAACAGCAAAACTGCGCCTATGCTGCGCCAGTTCAGCGGATTAAATCGTGCCAGCAAATGCAGTGACGAATCAGAAGAGCTGTGATGATGCATGGCAAATCTCCGGGTACTTCCAACATGTAGAACAGATGACATGGTCGTCAATGTAACGCCTACCAGTAGGCCTCGTAACTCAATTCACCGCTCATGGCGGGTTTGTTGTCTGAAAAACCGCGTTGCTGCAGCACCGACACCGCATCTTTGACCATGCCGGGGTTGCCACACAACATAAATTGGGTGTTCAACGGGCTGAATTCAATATCCAGCAAGGTTTCCAGCGTGCCGTTTTGCAGACTTTCCGGAATATGTCCCTGAATGGCAAATGGCATCAGACGAGACGAAGGGACTTCGCGGCTGACAAACGCGATCAGTTGGAAACGCCCGGGGTAACGCTCCTGTAGGTCGTCAAACAATTCCTGATAACGCAGGTCTTGATTGTGGCGCACGGCATATACCAGCACCACTTTCTGAAAGCGCTGCCAGGGTTCTGATGTTTTGAGCATGGACAAAAAAGGCGCGACACCGGTGCCAGTTGCCAGCAGACACAAGGTGTCTGCATCCCGCACGTGGGAGAGGGTCAGTGTGCCTGCGGCCGCGCGTTTAACCCATAGCTGATCGCCCGCATTAAAACGCGACAATTGTTTGGAGAGATCGCCTTCGGTGCGTGTGTAAAAAAAGAACTCCAGTGCCTGATCACCCGGGGCGCTCAGAATGGAGTAGGGCTGTGCGCTTTGTTCAACGCCGGTTTCTTCGACACTGCCCGGCGCTAGCCAGGTATATTGTCCTGCTTCAAAAGGAGAAACGTCCGCTTCGATCCGCAGTGAAAAAAGATTATTGGTCCAGTGTGAGCAACCTGAAACTACACCTTTTACCCAGTCTGTCATGTACTACTGCCTGCTGTGGTTTTGCGGAGGTCGTCATTCTCGCACAAATGGAAAATGATTGGCACTTGGGGCCAAGTTTCTATAGTCTTTGGGGCATCGTTGTGTTGCCCGTCGAACATTGGTGACGGTGCTTATACGCAGCATTCATCAAAATGAGCCAATCGCTGTTTGAATAACAGCAGCAAAAAAAACAAGAGGTGAACAATGTCGTCGGAAGTATCCCCATCCCTGATTTCCCGCTGGTTTAACACCCCCCTGTGGCGACGTATTCTGCTGGCACTGGTGTTGGGTGTCATTGTCGGGGCGATCTGGGGCGAAGGCGCGCAATCGATTCGCTGGATTGGCGATCTGTTCATCCGTGCGATTCAGATGGTGGTTGTGCCGCTGGTGTTTATCACCATTGTGGCGGGCATCGTCTCCATGGGTGATCCCAAACGCCTCGGTTCATTGGGTGTCAAAACGCTGGCCTTGTACATGGGGACAACGCTGATTGCCATTTCCATTGGTTTGACGCTGGCCGCCATGATCCAGCCGGGGTTGGGCGTTGACATGTCAAATGCCGTGCCCGGCACCTTGCAGCCGCCGGTGTCATTTCGTGATCAGTTGATGCGTATTGTGCCCACCAACCCGGTAGCCGCCCTGGCTAACGGTGACTTTCTGGCCATCATCTTTTTTGCGATTCTGTTTGGTGCTGGCATTCTCAGTGTGGGCACTGCTGGCAAGCCCATGTCAGATCTGATGGATTCCGGCGCGGCCATCATGCTGAAACTGACCGGCTGGGTAATGGAAATGGCCCCATTTGGTGTGTTTGCGCTGATTGCCTGGGTCTCCGGTACTCAGGGTGTTGCCGCGCTAATGGATGTGATTCCGCTGGCCGGCACCGCGGTGCTGGCATTTGCCCTGCATTTTTTCCTGATCTACGGCGGATTGATGAAGTTTGTGTTGAAGCTGTCGCCGTACAATTTTTTCCGCGATGCCAAAAATGCCACGCTGGTGGCGTTCTCAACCTCATCCAGTTCCGCCACCCTTCCGGTCACCATTTCAGTAGCTGAAAAAAATCTGGGTATCAAACCCGTGATTGCCTCGACGGTACTGCCCTTGGGCGCGACCATCAATATGGATGGATCAGCTATTTATGTCGGCGTGGTATCGGTGTTTGCCGCCCAGGCATTTGGTGTGGATTTGACCTTGGTGGATTACTTCATCATGGCCGGCGCTACCACGCTGGTGTCCATCGGCACCGCTGCGGTGCCCGGTGCATCGGTGTTTTTGATGGCGGGCGTCATGGCCACCATCGGTTTGACACCGGCGCAGATCGCCGTAGTCGTCGGTTTTGTGCTGCCCTTTGACAGGCCGTTGGACATGATGCGTACTTGCCTGAATGTCACCGGCGATCTGGCGGTGGCGACTGCCGTGGCCAAGTGGGAAAACGAATTTGATGAGGATATGTTCAACAGCGGGCACGCGTTTGTGCATCCAGATGCGGATGCCTCTGATTCAAAATGACGGGTTAACGCTGATTTGCTCAGAAATTCCAGGTCACCGTCACGCCAGCACGCACATCCTCGTCAAGAAAGTACAGCGGGGATTGTGTGTTGGTGCGAGTCAGCACCAGCTGGCTGCTCAGTTCCCAATCGTCATTTAAACGATAATCCGCCCCTAAAAACATCAGTACTGCTTCACCATCCAGTTGTGATTGCACGGTAGCTGACAACACCAGATCGTCATTACGCAGATTGTTGCTGTAGCGCATCAGCATATTGCCGCGCGTCTGTTGATCTGGGCCACGGTCTTGCTGGGCAGAGGCGCTCAGGCTGATTTGCTGGGTCGGGCTGATGCCATACTCCAGTCCGGCTGACACACCCAGCCGATTGCGGCGTTCAAATCCGGGAACTGGCAGAGAGCCGCCGCCCGGTAGCTCCAGATTATTCACCTGGTCACTCAGGATGCCTTGGCTGAACGCCACATCCAACGTCAGCAGCAGTCGACCAATGGCGCGGTTGGCACTCAAACCCAGTAGCCCATAGTCGTTGATGGTGGATTGTGTGGCAAGCTCCGTGCTGCCCGGCATTATCCCTGGCAGCACCAGAGTGTAGCGCAAAGGATTTTCATACAGTCTGGCGGCCATCACGGCAATATCACTGCCACTGAACGAACGGTTCCAGCGCGTGCCCACTTCAAACAATGATTTGTCGCGGTGGTGATAACCCAGCCGCAAGGTTTGCCCACCCATCTCAGGCGCCTTTGGGAACAACGGGCTGCCTGTGATGGGGGTTGGATCAAATTCCGGGTAGAGGTTGATAAAACTCGACCAGTTGCCGCGCTCACCAAACATGTCCCACACCAGTAACCATTGATTCAGGCGCGCATCCTCGATATCGATAATGCTCAGATCGCGGTACTCCGTGGTATTGATCACATCCAGCACCGAATTGCCCAGGGTTTCCCCCCAGACAATGGTTTGACGGCCAAACGAAAAACTGTGGCGCTCGCCGCTGCGCTGCACATAAAGCTCATTGATGCGCCACTCCGCATCATCGCGTTCTGGATTGTTGTATTCATAGTCGCCGGGCAACCAGGCCCGGATTTGTGCGCTGCCTTGCAACAGCCAGCCGCTGGCAAACGGATTCTGGTAACGGATATTCATGCCCAGGCGCTGATTCTCGATGCCGCGCGAGCGCTGCTCCTGGGTGCCGGATGGCGTGATTGTGCTGTGGCGATTGAGATGACCACTGAGCTGGTGGCTGAGTCGGAACCGAAAGTGGCGGGGCACTGAACTGCTGTTGCCGTCGCCAAACAGATCGCTGTCATCAAATTGAGCGTCAAAAAGCGTGTCGAAGCCGCCATCCAGACTGATGTTATCCGGAAAGTCCTGAGCTTGGGCCTCGATGGCACTTGTCAGACCTGCACCCAGCAACAGCAGCGCACTTGCCAGTGTCGTCGGGCGCAGCATGTTATTGCACTTGAGCACGAATGCGCTGCAGTTCGGCTTCACGGAAAGCCACATCGGTGAGCGTACGCGGTGTCAGAAAGGTCTCGGGGATTTCCACACCACTGTTGATTTCCAGAATCGCCATGTTCGAGAGTCGATTGGCGACCAGATTCATCATGGTCAGTGAGCGCGCCATCCAGTTGCCATTAACCTGTTCTACACGCGAGGCCATCAGCCGTTTGATTTCGCGGCCGGTACGGTCATACATGTCGGCGCGCAACACCACAAAGCGTTCCTTGTCCACATATTGCACGGTGCGGGCATAACGTGTGCTGCGGCTGCGTTTTTCATTGGGGATGGTTTCAATCAACCAGACCTCGCGACCAGATTCCGTGCCTTCGCTCAAGATATTGATGGTGTAGTCTTCGAGTTTGCCGGTGTCTTGATCTTCGGTAGTGAACTCTGAGCCAAACAGCGACGCGGGTTCAGACTCATCATCGGAATTGCCGCTGGCAATACGTTTGACCTGCCCCAGTGCCGACAGATACAGCCAGGTTTCGTTGTCCTGACTGGCGTCATCATAGGTATAACTCAACATGCTAATGCCGCGTTCTGCGGCCGGTTCCAGCACAATTGAAATGGCGCGGGTGTCACGATTGTTAGCGCCGGTGTTGATACTGACGGACTCCAGCGCCTTGACGCGTGCGCGCTCTGCGCAGGTGATCTGGTTGTTCTGCAGGCCAAAGCGGCAGCTGGACAATTGAATGCGATTAAACGCCGCATCAGAAATGGCTCGCTGATTGTCTTCAACACGTTCCAGTATGGTGCGGCCTTCGGTTGTGGTTTGTGCTGCAGCCGTCTGCGCAAAAACCGTGCTCATCAAGCTGGTACTTAACATCAAGGCGGCCAGCGTCAAACGTGTTTTTAAAAAACTCATGCGTTTAGCTCCTTCCACTCGGATTGCCTGGCGCGGTAATAGTTGACTGCGCGGCATCTGAAAAACTTTCCAGGTCGCCCTTGATGCCAAAGCGAGGTTGCAGCTTGATGATCAGGGCGGGTAACAGGAACAGGTCACACAATAACGCCACCAGGATGGCAAGACCACCAAAAATGCCCACTTTTGCGATACCCAGATACTCTGAAAAGCCGAGTATTGCAAAACCCAGCCCCAGAATCATGGTGGTGAACATCACCGCACGGCCGACATCCTGTACGGTGTTTTTTAAGGCTTGCGGCATGCTGCGCGTTTTGATCAGTTCCAGCCGATAGCTGGTCATAAAGTGAATGGTGTCATCCACAGCGATACCAATAATCACCGGCGCGATTAACAGGGTATCTACATCCAGCGAGATGCCCAGCAATCCCATCAGGCCAAAGGTCATCAACGCAGGAATCAGGTTAGGGATAATTGAAATCAAACCAGCCTGCACAGAACCCAGCGTGATGATCATAATGGCGCTGATCACCGTCAGTGCCAGCAACAGACTGCTGTACTGCGACTGTGCAATTTCATCCATGGCGCGCATCATCATTGGCACAGACCCGGTAACCGTCACTTGCAAATCAGGAAACATGGTGCTGACCGGCGCAAAAATGCGGGCTATTTCCGCGTCCAGTTCACTCATGACCTGTTGATATTCATAAGAACCGGCATTGTAGGAATTTAAGGTGATATGGCTGCGACTGAAGTCGTCCGACACCAGACTGCGCCGTTCTTCCGGGTTGGCGCTGTTAAACAGATACATGAGTTGCGAGACCGTCACGGCATCATCAGGTATCCGATAAAAGGCCGGATCATCCTGATTCATGACCTGATTGGTATCTTTAACGATATTGGCCAGGGAGAACGTGCGCGATATCTGCGTGGCATAGCGTTCGGCAACCACAAGCTGCAGAGCCTCCATCGCCTTTAACACCGCAGGTTCCAGCAAACCATCACTGGCACCGGTATCGATCATCACAGAAATTGTCTGCGCGCCGGCCATGTGCTCATCCACCATGTTGTAGGCGATTCTGGGAGCACTGGTTTCACGCGCAAGTTCTGCGACATTACTGTCGATTTTTACCAGACTGGTGCCGTACACCGAGGCACCAAAAATCAGCGCAAACACGCCGAGCAGCGTGCCGGTCCGGCGTTGTGCCCAGTCCGGGCAGGCTGCCAGAATGTTGGATTGCCAGCGCAGCACTGCCAGCGTAATCAGGCCAGTCAGGCAGATGTAAAACCCAATGGCGACGCCTGCCGCAGTGAATAACATGCCAATCAGCAGCACAATCAATGCGGTCTGGCCCAAAAACGGCAGTGCCTGCCAACGCATCAGCCAGCGCGCAGACAGTGATGCGCCGGGCGCTTTGGCCGGTGCCGGATGCCAGATGCTCAGCAGAATCGGCAACAACACTACCGTAAACACCAGCGCCATAAAGACACCCAGTGCCGACATAAACCCAAAAACCTGAATGGGGATCAATTCCGAGCCAGTCAATGCCAGCACCCCTGCCATAGTGGTGATGGTGGTCACCAGAATCGCCAGGCCGGTTTTTTCATAAGCTTTAGACAAAGAGGCGGCGTGATCATGGCCTTGCTCACGGAATACAAAGTAGGCACTCATCACGTGCACGCAGTCGGCAATACCCACTGCAAACACCAGCATCACCGTCAGGCTGAGCATGGTAGACAAGGTGGCGCCCACCCACACAGTAATGCCCCAGCTCCACAACAAACTGAGCAGGATGGTGATAATGGGCCAGAACACCGCGCTGAACGATCGGAACAGCGCGCGCAGCAGGAAAATGAATATCGCCACCACGCCTGCAGCCAGCCACAGCAACTCTTGCAGGACATCAAACACCCACGACATCAGCGACGGGTTGCCAGCGGGGTAAAACTCAAAGTCGCTTTGGTAGTCTTCAAGCACAGCACTGATGGCAGTAAAAAACTGTTTGTACTCGGCCATGTCCACCAGTTCAAAGCTGACTTCATCAATCGTGGCCTGCTCATCAAAGGTCAGCTCAAAACCGCCATCGCCACCAAAGTTGCTGAACGCATCATCCAGGGAAATATCATCGGCATTGACGGCAGGCACATAACCTTCCAGCGGTCGTGCACCAAAGGTCGTTTGAATCAACAGTGCGCCAAACCGCCCGTCTTCGGAATAAAACGCCAGCCGGTAGTCATCTTCAGCCAAGGCCTGAGCTCGAATAACAGCAAGTTGCGCCGGGTCATCAGGAATGATATCGGGCACCAGCCGTTCCGAGCGTAGGGTGTCGCCATCAACGCGTTGCACACGCAAGGTCGTGATCGACTGCACGCGCCGGATCTGATCAAGTTCCTGCAGATCAGCGTCATACCGCGAGGCATCCAGCGTGCGCCAGTCGCGCAGACTCTCAGTCAGTGCGCGGGCGGCCGCCAGCGAACGCGCCGAAAAAATATCGCCGTCGCGCGCTTCATAGACCAGAAACAGGGAGTCGTCACTGCCAAACTGGGTGCGAAACGCATTCAGTGCAGCAATGGCGGGGTCAGTCTGATCGATCATACTGTCGGTGCTGATATCAATGCGGGTGCGTGTGGCCACGCCAAGCGCCTGAAAGATACTGATCAACACAACAATGGCCAGAATCAGTATCCGATGCCTGACCACAAACCCGGGCGCTGCCGCAAATAAGCGGGCAAGCACCAGAAGCCGGTTTTCCATAACTTTGCTCCAGCACGTCCTGTTACCGCTGAACACAGGGACCTATTATTTTTTTTTAAACAGGAGTCCTACCGCTGACTCAGCAGCGGAAAACACCAAACGTCTGCCGCCCATCTTCGATGGTTGATTCGGGTACTACACGGTTTCCCCCCAAGCGACCGCCTTCATTACGTGCAAGGCTGATCAGTTCTTCCTGCAGGCGCGCTGCACCGCGCTGCACAAAAGCAATATTATCCAGCGCATTTACATTGGCTGTTCCCACACGAGTGCAGCGCGCAATGTCCTGGGTTGTCGCAACTCGAACCGCCTGGCCCTCTGGCGTAATTTGTACCCAGTTGCTGCTGCAGGCGCTGAGCACCATAGCGCTGGCCAGCAACGCGAGGGTGATGGGTCTGCGTAGTGAGCGAGTCGGGTTATTCGCGATGTGCAATTTCAACATGGTGATTTCTCTGTTTTGATGGGTCAGTTTGACCGTTTTAAGGTTAAAAATGAGCCAGTTCAGACTTGGCCGGTATTATGCGTCATCCCGTTCAGTAATCAACTGACAAAGCTGCGAGCGCTTGCCCGAATTGCCGTGAATGTGCACGAGTTCACGTTACTACACTTTGGCCCTTAACAGGCACTTGTCTTTGCGATCCAGGCATGTCAGGAATTGTGCTAACATCGCCGCCATTAATGACACAGGGAGCTAAAAACATGCAGGCAAACCATTCCGCACTGTCCGGCAAAAACGTTGTAGTGATTGGCGGCACGTCAGGCATCGGCCTTGCCACGGCGATCGCTGCGGCACAATTGGGTGCCACAGTCTGGGCCGCCGGCCGTTCCGCAGAGCATATGGACAAGGCAACGGCAGCGATCAACGCCGCCGGTGTGCAGGTCAAACTGGTGCAGCTGGATACCCACGATGAACCCGGCATGACGGCGCTGTTTTCCTCGATTGGACACATTGATCACCTGGTATCAGCGGCGACCGGTGGTACGCGCACACTCAAGCCGTTTATTGAACAGACTCAGGCACAGTTTGAAGCGGCCTTTGGCAAACTCTGGGGTTACGCCAAAGTAGCGCGAACCGGCGCACCGTTTGTGTCCAAAGACGGTTCCATTACCTTTGTCAGTGGTGCCCCGGCGCGTCGCTTTAAACCCAATATGTCTGCGTTGAGTGCAGTAGGTGGCGCCGTCGAGAACATGGTGCGCAGTCTGGCGGTCGAACTCAGCCCGATTCGTGTCAACGTGGTGGCGCCCGGCATTATTGATACCGCTTTGTTTGACTGGATGGGCGCCGAAAAAACCGATCGGGTTGCCGCCATGACTCAAGGCCAGCTGGTGCGCCGCATCGGTCGGCCCGAAGAAGTGGCCAGTGCGCTGATTTACCTGATGCAAAATCCCTATGCAACCGGCACCACCGTCGATGTCGACGGAGGTCAGTTACTGTCATGAGTTCAGCGGTCAACAAAACAATCGATGCCCACAGCGTTGTTCAGGCAGCCTCGCACATGAGTCTGGAACAAGCCATTCTCCAGCGTCGATCGGTGCGTGGGTATCTGCCCGATCTGGTGCCGGAAGCGGTGCTGCAGAATATTTTTGAGCTGGCGCAACTGGCGCCTTCCAACTGCAACGTGCAGCCGTGGAAAGTTTATGTCGCCAGTGGCGCGCTGCGCGATGAACTCAGCACAGAGATGCAGCGTCGTATCCGCGACGGTGTCACACCGAATCCCGACTACGAATACCGTGGTGATTTTGTGGGCGAATACCGCACCCGACAGGTCGAATGCGCGGTTGCCTTGTATAACGAGATGGGTATCGAGCGTAACGACAAACCGGGGCGTCAGCACGCCATCATGCGCAACTTTGAGTTTTTTGATGCGCCGTATATGGCGTTTCTGGGCATGGACAAGGCCTTCGGCACCACGGTTGCGATTGATGTGGGCATGTATGCGCAGAATTTGATGTTGTTACTGGTGGCCCATGGACTGCACAGCTGCCCCATGGGTACCATGCGCAACTACCCTGATCTGGTACGAGAAGCATTTGGATTGGGCGAAGACAATCGCATTCTGTTTGGGCTGGCATTTGGTTATGAAGATACCAGCGTGCCGGCCAATAAAACACGGACAACTCGCGACCCGGTCTCTGCCAGTGTGATGTTCAAGTCATAAAAGGCAAACAACAGGTCGCCTCGGAACTTGCGCAGCAGCGCGTTTAACAATGGCGTTTGGATAATAAAAAGTATGCAATCAAAGCCGGTAGTACTGATTTACGACATCAACAACAAGCTGGTTGACGATGTAGCGCATGAACTGGGCAGCAGCGGTTTGCTGACCACGATCAATACCTATAATGAAGGCAATGCGGTAGAAGCCTTGCAGCAATACGATAGGGGATTTGGTCTGCTGACCAATAAACTCAGTTGTGTGATCACCGGTTGGAACAACCACAAAAAGCCGCGTGATCAGTTCCTGTATCGTCTGCGCGATATGGAAAACAAAAGCCCGTTGCGTAACGCCACCCCGGTCATCCTGATTACTGAAGATCATCGGCCCGACCTGAAACAGCGCGCGCTCGATGCCGGCGTAGTTGCGTATCTGCATCCAGATACCTTTAAACAAAGCCTGCTGTCGCTGATGGTTGAACTGATCGAGAAGGACAATGCAACTGAATTGAATCAGCGTGCCAAACTGCAGTTTGCACGAGAACAATTCGCCAACGAGAGCGAAGAGGAATAGACCTCGTGTCAAAATTTGAGTTCATCATGATGTTTGTGTCGGTGGTGGTAGCCTTCGCCATGTCCGAACTGTTGATGAGTTGGGGTCGTATTATCCGCAACCGTCAACGCATGCAGCAGCCCTGGCTGTTGGCAGGGTGGTCGTTCTGGTTGCTGATCATCATGACCTACCATTACCTCGGATTCTGGGAGTATCAGGCGTACGACTTCACGCGGGTGGCGCCCATGCTGCTGTTTCTGGCCGCCCCCATCATGATGGTGCTGCTCACCTTCGCCCTGATGCCGGAAATACGCCACTACCGTGACACCAATCTGCAGCAGCATTTTTTAAAACAAAAAAACTGGTTTTTTGCGATGGTGATCATTTTTCTGATCCTGTCGCGTGCCTCCGACCCGCTGCTGCCCGATTATGCCAATACCTGGGTCCCTCGCAATGTGGGCTCCATGCTGGTGATCCTGTCGGTGGTATGGCTGTTTTTTACCAACAACCTGCGTGTCCATTTCTCCCTGATGCTGTTTAACCTGTCATATTTGATGCTGGTATCCAGCTTCCTGCCGGTGCGTGGTCTGACCGCGTTTTAACGCGGTGTCAGCAACTCAGAGAGTTTTTCAACCGTCGGCAACGGGTAAGCACCGTCTTTGTCATGCACTTCCTTGCCAGTGACTGGCGGATTAAACACACACGCCAGCACCAGATTTGCATCATTGGCGGTCAGGATGTGTTTGTCGTGTTTGTTCAGTGCATACAGAGTGCCGCGGGTAATCGGGTGCGACTCACCGGTCGCCAGATCTTTGATCGAACCCGTACCGCTGATGCAGTACACCGATTCCAGGTGATTCTTGTAATGCATATGCGTTTCAGTATTGGCAAAGATGGTGGTGATATGAAATGAAAATCCCATCTGGTCGTCGGCCAATAACATGCGCACACTTTGCCAGGTCTCTGACTTGACCAGCCGCGGGCTTTGTTCACAGTCGGTGAGGGTTCTGATAATCATAAAATGAGTCTCTTTGGGTTACTTGACAGGGCGTTAGCTGACAGGGCGTCACCTGTCAGCGGCTTTTCCGACAGGGCTCAACGGGATCAGGACGCCGCGCGCAATGAGTCCTTCAAGCTATGGCTGACCGCCCACTGCAGAATGTCCAACCCTTTGTCCAGATCCTCCATACTGATGGTGAGTGGGCACAGGCATTTAACTACCTGACTGTCCGCGCCACTGGTCTCAATCACCAGACCATGGTCAAACGCAAACCGACAAATGGCACCGGCCAGTTCGCCATCACGGCACTCCAGCCCTTGCATAAAACCACGGCCTTTGGGTTTGATAAGCTTTTTGTCATAACCATTGGCGATGCCCTGCAGGCGTTTGCTCAGATGCGCAATTTTTGCCTGCACCTCGGTCTGAAATGCATCGTCAGCCCAGAAATGCTCCAGTGCTTTGGCTGCCGTGACAAACGCATGGTTATTGCCTCTGAACGTACCGTTGTGTTCGCCGGGTTTCCAGGTGTCGTATTCGGGTTTGATCAGTGTCACGGCAAATGGCAGCCCGTATCCGCTCAGTGATTTGGACAAGGTCACCAGATCCGGTTTAATGCCTGACTCCTCAAAACTGAAAAAACGCCCTGAGCGACCACAACCGGCCTGAATATCATCCACGATCAACAGAATATCGTGCTGACGACAGATTTTTTCCACGGCTTGCAGCCACGCGCTGCTGGCGGTGTTCAAGCCACCTTCACCCTGAATGGTTTCCAGCATCACTGCGGCAGGTTTATCCAGACCACTGGATGAATCTTCAATCAACTGTTTTAACAGCGTCACCGTATCCAGTTTGTCGCCCATATACCCGGCGTAGGGCAGGTGGGTGACACCAATCAGGGGAATACCCGCTGCATCACGGTGATGTGAATTGCCTGTCGCTGCCATCGATCCCATGGTCACGCCATGAAAGCCGTTGGTGAAGGCCACAATATTGTGGCGTCCGGTGACATTGCGCGCGACTTTCATGGCCGCTTCCACGGCATTGGTACCGGTTGGCCCGGTGAACTGCACCACATACTCCAGATTGCGGGGTTTAAAAATCAGCTCGTTGAGATTCTCCA
>JAUSPW010000675.1 GCA_030652635.1 Pseudohongiella sp.
CACAGCAGCCAGGTGCTGGGAAGATTTGATGAGCGTATTTTTAGCACCAAGTGTCTTTTAATGCTGTAAGTCATAATACGTAGCGAGGCTACGCAGCTGCGTTGACTGACCATTCCGGCCGGGGTTTGGTCGTACAAAAAGTCACTTTACCTTTGGGCGTAAGCCGGCAAGAATGACGCCGTTTCCAAAGGACAATAACACTATGACCGCCAGCGTTCCAGACTTCACCAGCCTCTTCCCTATTCTGATTGCTCTGGTTATTGCCATCAGCCTGCGCAATGTCATTGTTGGTCTCTTTATAGGCTTGTTTGTGGGCGTTTTGCAAATAAATGGTCTGTCGGTATTTGAAGGAATCGGTCTGCTGGTCAGGGATCATCTTGTCCCACAAGTGACAGACAGTTACAACGCAGGTGTGTTGGTGTTGCTGGGTTTTATTGGCGGGTTTGTTGCCTTAATGGAGGGCTCTGGCGGCGGCGCTGCGTTTGCCCAAAAAGTGACGCGCTACATCACCAATCGGATCAAGCTGCAGTTTTCAATCTGGATGGGAGGCGTGCTGATATTTTTTTCGGATCTGGGTACGCCCCTGATTGTTGGTCCAGCCTTCAGGCCGCTGGCAGACACCATGAAGTTGTCTCGCGCAAAGCTGGCTTTCATCATTGACTCAACTGCCTCGCCTGTTGCGGTACTGGTGCCGTTTATTGGCTGGGGCGTTTATATCATGAGTTTGCTGGAACAACAGGTTCAAGCGCTGCAAATTGAAACCACTGATTTTGCAGCGTTGATTTCCGCCATCCCTTTCCAGTTTTATGCCTGGCTGGCTGTGTTGTCGATTCCAGTGATGGCGCTGATCAAGGTGGATTTTGGTCCTATGCGCAGATCGGAAACATTGACGCTGGAAAATCCATCCGTCGACGGCGTTGCCAACATGGAAGGTTTGCCACTGGCAACCGTAAAAAACGCTCGTGCCTCGTATGTGTGGATGCCGCTATTGGTGCTCGGCGCCGTGTTGGCATGGACACTTGTGCCACTTGGGTTCCCGTTTGGCCGTGTGAGCGGCGCGGACTTCAGGGCAGGGTTATCAACGGCCTACATCGCGGCGGGCTTAAGTCTTGTGGCACTGATGGCCTACTACGGCTCTCGCAGTATCATGGACAGTGTGCGCCAATACCTCGAGGGTGTTGGTCGTATGACTCAGGTGGCAATCATGTTGCTGCTGGCCTGGGCACTCGGCGATCTGCTGGGCGTATTGGGCACGGATGTCTATGTGGCATCCATTGCGGCACAAAACATCAATCCGGCATTTTTGCCGGCAATGATTTTTCTGGTGTCCTGCCTGATTTCCTTTGCGACCGGATCTTCCTGGGGAACCTATGCCATCATGATTCCTTTGTCGCTGCCAGCTGCAGTGGCCGTCGGTGCGCCGCTGGAGGTCTGTATCGGGGCGATTCTGTCTGGAGGTCTGTTTGGTGATCATTGCTCACCGATATCGGAAACCACCATTCTCGCTGCAACGGGTGCAGGATGTGATCAGTTTGAGCACTTTCAGACTCAGCTGCCCTACGCCCTGAGTAATGGTGCGCTTTGTGTTGTTGGATTTTTGGTGGCAGGCACGCTGTCATCTGTGTGGGTGATCGGCATGCTGATTCTGGCGCAGATAGCATTGATGATGTTTATCAAACAACGTCAGAATCAACAGTTGCGCTAAAGCGTCTTATGGTTTTACTTTGAAGGCCAGCAACACATTGCCTGCCTGCTGGCTGAAGCGCTCGTAGCCCGATCCAACAAACACCATACCTGCGCCAGCTGCTATGGAGTGCGCATCAATAGAGCCGCCGCGCGCTTCAATGCCGTTAACAGTGTCAAAAAAATCCGATGTGTCAAATTCAAAGAGAATACGGCCGTCGTCATTGTCGAAAATAAACAGTCGGCCATCAATGTTGCCTGCCACCAGCGCTCCATCGATGACCAGCGGCATGGCTGAAAAACCATAACGCTGTGCACAGCTTGCCACTCGTTCAGCCCGACCATTGTCACATTCAGGTCTTGCGCGATACTCCCAGTCAGCTCTGCCGGTAGCAATATCAAACGCATAGATACCCGAGCGAATCACATCGTCAGTTCGGTTGGCACCATTGGGGTCACTGATAGGCAGCAGGACCTTTGTGCTATCGACCGCAATGCCCCAGTGATTGCCACCCAACGCCCCGCCCTCACCGATACGTTGCTGCCAAAGCACCGCACCATTGTCCGGATTTAATGCCCACAGATGCCCGGATTTCTGTCCCGCCAACAGACGTTCGCTGCCGTCGGGCAATTGCACCAGTGTGGCGGCACCGCCAAAATCCCAGTCCTTGCGGATGCTATCTTCCGGTGCAGGGCAATTGGGTCCAGGATTGCGCCCTGAACAAGCCATGTTCCACACATCATTGGCGATCGCCTGAAACTGCCACCGCACGTCACCGGTATCAATATCCAGTGCAATGATCGCATTGCTGGTATCTGTCGCAGGCAAAGAGGTGTTTTCGCCGGTGGTGACATACAACAGGCGACGTTTGACGTCCAGGCTGGGGCTTGACCAGATCGGTGCGCCTGAAGGCCCGCGCAAACGAGCGCCTGCCGAGTTGACGGCGCCAGTGTACGCTGCCGGTGGCATGGTGACATACGTCCACAAACGTTCACCTGAAGTAATATTCAGGGCAGTAACAGCGCCGCGGCCATCACAGCACTCATGTTCCGCCTCAGCGCCGCGTGCGACGCCCGATGCAGAGACAGGCACATACAGACGATCTTTAAACGGTAGTGGAGCACCCGTCAGGCGCGTTGCAACACCCTCATCAACCTCTCCCGATACTTGCCATAACAAAGTGCCCGACGCGGGATCCAGCGCATGGAGACGAGCTTGTTCATCGGTAATGATCAAGTAGCGTTGTCCATTATCTTGTGGCTCTGATATGGCTGCCGAGGCTCTCAGCGCAGCACCGGCATCGTAAGACCATTTAATGCATCCGGTCTGCGTATCAATAGCCAGCAGATACCCGGTTGCGCCGGCAGGATAAAACAGTGTGTTGTCACTGATGACGGGTGATGATCGCAGACCTGTTATGTTTGGGAAACCAATGGCCCAGGCAAGCTCCAGCTGTTCCAGATCAGCTTTGTTCAGACCGGCTTGCTCAGCGCTAAGATTGCGCGAAAAAACAGCATCAACACCTGCGCCAGCCAGCTTTATAGTCGCCAGTGACACAGGCTGATGCTGTTCACTGCACATGTTGTTGCTGATCCAGTTGTTATCAGGCCGCTCTGCTGCCAGATAATCAATCACCGCTGCACGTTGTTCGTCAGTCAGTGCACTGGCCTGCGCAGACATCAGGCCCTCTGTCAGGGTGTACTCAAGCATTTCAGCGGTCATCGACTGCAATGTGCGCAGGCTGGCCGCGCGCGCGTCGCCACCCGCATGGCAGAATGCACAAACCGTCTGATAAATCTGTTCACCGGGATGGACGCTCTGCGGTGTTTGCGCTGTCGAGATGGATGAGTACGCCAAAACTGCTGCGAAAGCAGTCAGTCTGAACAAAAAGCCTGTGGATTTTGCCATCGAATTTCTCATTATTTTTTAGTTATTGTGTTGGTAACGGTAACTCGTTACCGAAGTTAACCAGAAAAAAAACGGGATGACCAGATCTTGCATACCAGCCTGCTGAGCTGCTGTTCATTGGCGCAGAAATAAATGTATAGTCAGATTGGTTCTGGCGTGGAGACCTCTTTAATGAATTTACCTGATATAAACCCCAACAGAGTTTCGATCTCTGTTAAAAACGGTATCGCAGATATCCGAATGACCCGCATTGATAAGCGCAATGCACTGGACAGTGAGATGTTCAGTGCTCTGGCTGCCATGGGTGAGTATGTCAAAACCTTAAATGATGTGCGCGTTGTTGTGTTCTCTGGCGATGGTGCGTCCTTTTGTGCTGGACTTGACTTTGCCTCGTTTCATGCCATGGCGGCAGGAGGCTCAGCAACTGGCATTAAAAAAGACGGTCAGTTTAATGCAGGTGCACTGACCGAAGGCGGCTTGACACATCTTGCCCAACAAATCTGTTGGGTCTGGCAACAAATTCCGGTGCCAGTAATTGCTGCCGTTCACGGCCATGCCTTAGGCGGTGGTATTCAACTGGCGCTTGGCAGCGACATCCGGTTTGTGCATCCAGACACCCAATTGTCGGTGCGTGAAATTCATTGGGGCATTATCCCAGATATGACGGGCACACTGACCCTGTCGCGTCTGGTGCGACCCGATATTGCAAAGGAACTGGTATTCACTGGCAAGATCATTGATGGTCGGGAAGCATTTGCAATTGGTCTTGCAACGCATCTGTCCGATGAACCCTATCAGGCTGCCATGGCGTTGGCAGTGGAAATTGCAGCACGCAACCCACATGCCATCAGAGCTGCCAAGCATCTGTTGAATTTGCAGGCCAACCAAGGCGCTGCAGAGCAGTTTGAGGTGGAACGAAAGATGATTTTTAGTTTGATGGGATCAGCAAATCAAAAGGAAGCCGTTGCTGCAAACTTTGAGAAGCGGGATCCGGTTTTTCAGGATCCCGCTTGATAGCAAAAAAGCGTTCAGGCTCAAGAGCCCAAACGCTTTTCCATCACAACCCCGTTGGGGCTCAAGAGCCCAAACGCTTTTCCATC
>JAUSPW010000696.1 GCA_030652635.1 Pseudohongiella sp.
GATGCTGCCGCGCAGACGGTCAATCACTTCGCGTGGGCGTCCGCTGAGCAGAATTTCACCCTTGCCCATGATGGCCATGTTCGGGCACAGGTCGCTGACATCTTCAACAATGTGGGTCGACAGTATCACCACAATGTTCTCGCCGATTTCGGCCAGCAGGTTGTGAAAGCGATTGCGCTCAGAGGGGTCAAGACCGGCCGTGGGTTCGTCCACAATGATCAGACGCGGATTGCCAATCAACGCTTGGGCGATACCAAAACGCTGTTTCATACCGCCGGAGAAGGTGTCGATGGCCTTTTTGCGCACATCGTAGAGATTGGTTTTGTGCAGCAGACTGTCCACCATGTCGCGGCGCTCTGTCCGATTGCTGACGCCCTTTAACACAGCAAAGTGATCAAGCATGTCCAGCGGTGTCATTTTAGGGTAACTGCCAAAGTCCTGAGGCAGGTAACCCAGCACTCTGCGCAGACTGTCTTTGTCTTCAAGAATGTTGATGTTGTCCAGAAACGCGGTGCCGCTGTCGGCTTCCTGCAAGGTCGCCAGCGTGCGCATCAAGGATGACTTGCCGGCGCCGTTTGGCCCCAACAGGCCAAACATGCCCGTGGGAATATCCAGTGTGATGTTGTTGAGGGCGCGTACGCCGTTTTTATAGGTTTTGGACAGGCCTTTGATGACGAGCATATGCGTAGTTTCCTTGTTCAGTTAAAACCATCTGGTTAACGGAATTGCAAGATTCGAGCCATTCCGTATCACTTTGATATTTAATAATTAAATGCAGATGACCTGTCGATGAGTGAGTGGAAAACACCAATTATTGACCAGCAAAATACCAACCAGTTCACAGTTTGGTCAAATTAGCCAATCGTACTAGTGCCTGATCACATTGGCGGGAGTATGATCGCCCCATGAGCGCTCAAGAATTGACAATACTGGTAGTAGACGACGAGCCGAGCAATATTGCGGTGATTGGCGATCTATTGCGCTCCGACTATCAGGTCAAAGTAGCAAATTCGGGCAAAAGGGCCTTGCAGTTGGCTCGTCAGGACCCGATCCCCGTGCTGATCCTGCTCGATGTCATGATGCCTGATATGGATGGTTATCAGGTATTGGAACAGTTAAAAAACGATAGTATCACGCGCGAAATTCCCGTTATTTTTGTTACAGCACTGGATAGTCAGAGGGATCAGTTGAGCGGATTCCGACTGGGTGCTGTCGATTACATCACCAAGCCCATCATGCCTCAGGTTATGCTCGCTCGTGTTCGCACTCATCTGGAACTCAAAACAGCACGTGATCGGTTGGCTGATCAGAACGCCTGGTTGGAGGCTGAAGTCACCCGGCGCATGGCTGAAAATGATCTGACGCAACTGGTCAGCGTTCGGGCATTGGCGCATCTGGCGGAAACCCGGGACAAGGAAACCGGCAACCATATTCTGCGCACACAAGCCTATGTGCATACCCTGGCACAGCGACTGCGTCATCACCGACGTTTCAAGCATTTGCTGGATGACCATTACATCGAGGTGTTGACGCGTTCCGCTCCCTTGCACGACATTGGCAAAGTGGGCATCCCAGACAGTATTCTGCAGAAGCCCGGTCCGCTGACACCTTCAGAATGGGAGGTAATGAAAACCCATGCAGCATTGGGTGCGCAGGCAATCGAGCAGGCAGAGCGTGATATCGAACAGCCGGTTGAGTTTCTGGCGGTCGCCAAGGAAATTGCGCACTGGCACCATGAACGTTGGGACGGCTCCGGCTACCCGGACGGTTTGGTGGGGGATGCCATCCCGGTGTCGGCAAGACTGATGAGCGTGGCTGACGTATTCGATGCGTTGATTACCGAGCGTGTTTACAAACCTGCCATGTCACTGGAAAAAGCGCGCGACGTCATTTTACAGGGGCGGGCAACACATTTTGATCCGGATGTTGTAGACGCATTTTTGCAGGATTTTGCGATGTTTCGTGAAATCGCGGCCCGACATCGGGATGTTTCTAACTGAAGGTGCTTATGGACACAACTGCGATTACTCCGACGCTGTTTGACTTCAGTTATTCTTTGTTAATCAACGGCATTTTGTTGGTGGCACTCATCCAGCTGATCGGATTTCTTGCTTTTCGCCAACG
This sequence comes from Pseudohongiella sp., assembly GCA_030652635.1. Classification (GTDB taxonomy): domain Bacteria; phylum Pseudomonadota; class Gammaproteobacteria; order Pseudomonadales; family Pseudohongiellaceae; genus Pseudohongiella. The sequence goes on from JAUSPW010000696.1 coordinate 2,125, forward strand.
CACAAACTGGACAGATTGGCCTTCGCTGGTAGTTGGTTGTGTGATTGGGCTGGTCGGGGTTTTGCTCATTCAGATCAGTGCAACCTTGTTGCCTGGCATCATTTTTGATACCCGCTCAGTGCTGCTGTCCATTTGCGGACTATTTCTGGGGCCTGTGCCAACAATCATTGCCATGGTGATTGTAGGGGGTTACCGGTTGTCACTGGGTGGTGAAGCGGCACTGGTAGGTATGGCCGTTGTTTTGTCATCGGGTTTGATAGGTCTGTCTTTCCGGGCGTTACTTTATAAAAAAATTGAATTCATCAAATGGTATGAACTCTATTTGATGGGCGTGCTGGTCCATATTGTGTTGCTGGCTCTGATGTTGACGTTGCCAGACGAGATCGCGTTGACGGTGCTGTCGACCATTTCGTTTCCAGTGATGTTGATGTATCCCTTGCTCACGGTGGCTGTCGGGATGGTGCTGATCGATTACCTGCATCGCAAGCGCGATCAGCAAGATGCGAAAGTTCAGCTGGAAACCGATCGACAGCGACTGAGCAATATCATTTGGGCTACTGATGTCGGCACCTGGGAATGGAATGTCCAAACAGGAGAGTTACGCATCAATGACCGTTGGGCTGATATTATCGGTTATACATTGGACGAATTAGCCCCCATTGATATCAACATCTGGGACAGGCTGGTTCATCCGGATGACCTGCAAACATTTGAGGCAGAGGTCAACCGGCATTTTGCGGGTGAAACCAGATTTTATGAATGCGAAGCACGAATGCGACATAAGGACGGTCGCTGGGTATGGGTGCTGGACAGAGGCCGTATCCTGTCGCGTACCGAGTCGGGATTGCCGGAATGGATGGCCGGCACACATCTGGAAATCACTGCCCGCAAACAGGCAGAGCAGGCACTGAAGACCAGTGAACTGCGCTTTCGCACCTTGTTCGAAAATACCCCAAGTATCGCTGTTCATGGATACGACCGACACCGTCGCGTCATCTTCTGGAACCATGCCAGCGAGAGTCTGTACGGTTTCTCCCGGGAAGAGGCTGAAGGTAAATTGCTTGAGGATCTGATCATCCCTGATGAAATGCGGCAGCAGGTCGTTGAGATGAGTGAGTCGTGGACGATCGGAGGTCAAGCGATGCCCTCCGGCGAACTGACTCTCCGGCGCAAAGACGGTTCAGCGATTACTGTGTTCAGTAGTCACGTGCAACAAGACGGTGTGCACGGGCAGGAAACTTACTGCATTGATATCGACCTGACGGAACAAAAGAAGGCTCAAACCAAGCTTGAGCAGCTTGCGTTGGCTGTTGAGCAAAGTCCGGAAAGTATTGTCATTACCAATGCCCATGCGCAAATCGAATACGTAAACGCTGCGTTTACAGACACGACCGGGTATTCGCAAGACGAAGTGCTGGGGAAAAACCCGCGTATTCTGCATTCTGGCAGAACGCCACCCGAGACTTACCAGGAAATGTGGGCGAATCTGGCAAAAGGGCTACCCTGGAAAGGCGAGTTTTCCAATAAACGAAAAGACGGTACTGAGTATCTTGAGTTTGCGATACTGACACCGCTGCATAATGTGGCCGGTGAGATCACTCATTATGTTGCTATCAAAGAGGATATCACCGAGAAAAAGCGTATTGGGCTGGAGCTTGACGCACACCGTCACCACCTCGAAGAGCTGGTCGCGACACGCACCTCCGAATTGGAGGATGCCCGACAACATGCGGACGCAGCCAATTCAGCCAAAAGTGCATTTCTGGCGAATATGTCACATGAGATAAGAACGCCACTGAATGCGATATTGGGCCTCACACATCTGGTGCGGAAAACAGCCTCATCAGATCAGGTAGACAAGCTGCACAAGATTGACAGTGCCGGGCGGCACTTGTTATCCATCATTAACGATATTCTGGATATCTCAAAAATTGAGGCAGGTCGTTTGCAACTGGAGATCCAGGATTTCCATTTATCGGCAGTGCTCGACAATGTGCGATCAATCATCAAAGAACAGGCCTCGGCAAAGGGTGTTGACGTGATCGTTGACACCGATTCGGTACCCGTTTGGCTGAAAGGTGATGCGACCCGCTTGCGTCAGAGCTTGCTGAACTATGCCGGCAATGCAGTCAAGTTCACCGACAATGGTTCTATTACCCTGAGCGCCGAACTGTTGGATGAAGACAACGAGGGATTACGTATACGGTTTCAGGTCAGTGACACCGGTGTGGGCATTGCGCCGGAAAAATTAAAAAATCTGTTCCAAGCCTTTGAACAGGGTGATTTATCCACAACACGAAAATATGGTGGCACCGGACTGGGACTCGCCATAACCCGGCAACTTACCAAGTTGATGGGCGGCAGCGTTGGCGTGGACAGTATCCCGGGCAAAGGCAGTGCGTTCTGGTTTACGGTAAAGCTGCAACGTGGTCATGGCGTCGCTTTGCAGGATGACACCAGATCAGATGATGCTGAGCAGACGCTACGTGCGCAACAGCACTCCAGCAGGGTTCTGCTGGTGGAAGACAATGAAATCAATCGAGAAGTCGCGCTGGAACTGCTCTATGCAGTGGGTTTGTCGGTAGATACGGCGGCCGATGGTGTTGAGGCTGTTACCAAAACCCGGGCGCAGCGCTACGATCTGGTACTGATGGATTTACAGATGCCCAATATGGA
>JAUSPW010000018.1 GCA_030652635.1 Pseudohongiella sp.
GTGATTGTTGACGAAGCCCACCGCAGTCAATACGGCTTCAAGGCAAAACTGGACAGCAAGACGGGGGAGATTGGCTACGGCTTTGCCAAGTACCTGCGTGATGCTCTGCCCAACGCTTCATTCATCGGTTTTACGGGTACACCGATTGAAGCAGATGACGTCAACACACCCGCAGTGTTCGGTAACTACATCGACGTCTATGACATCAGTCGTGCTGTAGAAGACGGGGCGACAGTGCCCATTTACTACGAGTCTCGCCTTGCGCGTATCGAGCTGGACGAGGACGAAAAGCCAAACATTGATGCCGAGATTGAGGCGCTGACCGAAGAAGATGACTTGATCGAACAGGAACGCTTCAAGAAAAAATGGTCAACCATTGAAGCATTGGTAGGCAGTGATAAGCGCATTGACTTAGTAGCCAAAGACTTAGTGGATCACTTCGAGGCACGCACAACGGCGATGCCTGGCAAAGCTATGGTGGTTTGCATGAGCCGCCGTATCTGTATCAAGCTTCACGATGCCATCGTCAATCTGCGCCCACAGTGGTACAGCAAGGACGACACACAGGGTGCGATCAAGGTCGTAATGACTGGTGCGGCCAGTGATCTGCTTGAATGGCAGGAACACATTGGCAACAAGCAACGCAGAGACACATTGGCAGGTCGAGCACGTGATCCGAAAGACGATCTTCAGATCGTCATTGTTCGTGACATGTGGCTGACAGGCTTCGATGCTCCTTGTATGCACACCATGTACGTGGATAAACCGATGCGTGGTCATGGATTGATGCAGGCCATTGCTCGTGTGAACCGAGTGTTTAAGGACAAGCAAGGCGGCCTGATCGTTGACTACATCGGTATAGCTCAAAACCTGAAGTCAGCCCTGCAAATCTACAGCCCCGGCGATCGTAACAAGACTGGTATTGATGAAAGCCAAGCCGTTGCAGTCATGCTGGAGAAGTACGAAGTGGTGCGTGACATGTTCCACGGGTATGACTATCGGACAGCGCTTGATGGCACACCCCAAGAGCGTATGTTGATGATGGCGGGTGCCATTGAATGGGTCTTGGAGATGCAGCAGAAGATGGCTGCACAGGAGAAGACAGAGGACAAGAAGAAGCAGGCGCACAGACGTTACCAAGATGGCGTATTGGCTTTGAGCAAAGCGTTCAGTCTTGCCAGCGCAAGCGATGAGGCACGTGGCATAAGGGAAGAAGTCGGTTTCTTCCAAGCCATTCGCGCAGCCTTGGCCAAGAGCGCTATTGGTAGTGGCGTAACGCAGCAGGACAAGGACATGGCGATTCAGCAGATCGTCAGTCGTGCAGTCATTTCCACCGAGATTGTGGACATACTGGCTGCTACAGGCTTGAAGTCGCCAGACATTTCTATTCTATCTGAAGACTTTTTGGCTGAGTTGCAACAGATGGAGCGCAAGAACCTCGCCTTGGAAGCACTCAAGAAGCTGTTGAATGATAGCATCCGGTCACGTAGCAAGACCAACGTGGTCGAAACCAAGGGCTTCACTGAGCGACTTGAAAATGCCGTTGCTCGATATCACGCCAACGCAATAACGACAGCCGAGGTTCTGCAGGAGTTGATTGAACTGGCCAAGGAGGTACGTGCGGCAAGGGCGCGTGGCGAAGACAGTGGCCTGAGTGACGACGAAATTGCTTTCTACGATGCACTGGCTGAGAACAGCAGTGCAGTTGATGTCATGGGCAATGACCAACTTAAACTGATTGCCCACGAACTGCTGGAAAGTCTCAAAGCCAATGTGTCCGTAGATTGGGCGCATCGTGAAAATGCACGCGCAAGGTTGAGGGTTTTAGTCAAACGCATTTTGAGGAAATATGGGTATCCTCCTGATTTGCAAGATCAGGCTGTCCAGACCGTACTGCAGCAGGCTGAAGCTTTGAGCGCGAATTGGGCGGCGGGGTTTTGATAGGTGTGTTAACCATTGGAAGTTTAAATCTGATCTGACAGGCACCTTAAAAAACTGGTAACTGTCAGTTCAAGTCTAAGCTAGTACATCTTAGGCACCCTTCAATGCCTTCACCTTCCTGTAAACCTGCCGCCTCAGCTCTACAGCCTCTTTGATATTTTCGCGGTCTTCGGCGGAAAAACGTGATTTGCCATGCATCTTGTCATAATCCATTTGTGCGTTAGTGAGCCTGAGCGATAAATCGGTTGCCCTTCGAGCTACCTTCCATCCATCATTAGGACCGGAGATATCCAGTGCATCTAGCACTTTCTTATAATTTTCAACATGCTTTTTGGTATTCGACATGGGCGCCTCCGTTATTGAAGGTTTAAATGTAATCTTGTCGCGACAAGTTATCAATACACACATGAGGCAAAAGGAACGGCAGTGGACTCCCACCCCCCATTGACAACCCCTTGTCACTATCTCCCCTAAACTTCCCCAGAACCCCGCCGACATAACGACAAATCCCCAGCACAGGGCTATAATGCCGCCCGCGCTCGGGACACATTGGAGTTGCACGCGACACGTAT
>JAUSPW010000023.1 GCA_030652635.1 Pseudohongiella sp.
CTGGCTGGCGTTTGCTCGCACTGGCAACCCGAACAACAGCTGTGTGCCTGCCTGGACGCCCTATGATCTGATTCGACGCCACACCATGCTCTTTGATGTGCCCAGCCTGGCGGTCGATGACCCTCATCGGGAAGAACGTGAATTTATGGCGCGGTATGCCAGCCAGCAAGATGGTGGCAATGCCTTACATCGCCAGAATATGGATTAACCGGATAACGTGTGCAGGAGTGCAATCAAATGACTATTTTTAACGCTCTGTTTGATAACAGTTTTACCCGATTATTGGCATCAGGTTTGATGGCTGGTCTGATCGCATTATCAGGCAGCCAGGCGCTGGCGCAAGACAGCACCGGTGAGATGCAGGTGATTTCCGAGACCATTGAGGCAGGCATAAAAGAAACCCGCTTTGATCTGGTGGTCGATGGCATCACGGTGCCGGGCATTTTGTGGACACCGGAGAACGCTGAGGGCACGCGTCCGCTGGTGATGTTTGGTCATGGCGGGTCACAGCACAAACGTGTCAGCAATATCCTGAGAATGGCACGTGATCTGGTCAGCAACGAGCACTATGCAGTGGTTGCTATTGATGGTTATGGTCATGGCGATCGGGCACCACTACCCGAGGATGAAAGCGCGCGACCGGGTGAGAATATGACCGCAGAATCGATGGCGGTGATCAGCGCTGTTCAGCAACTTCCTGACGTGGGTGAGGGCCCGGTTGGTTATTGGGGTGTTTCCATGGGGACACGTTTTGGTGTGCCGCTGATTGCCGAGGATGCCAGAATCAAAGCTGCCATACTCGGGCTGTTTGGTTTATTCCCCGAAGGTCGCACGGTACCGGTTGGTTGGGGCGATGATGCGCGCAGCATCAGTGTGCCGCTGATCTTTGTTTTCCAGCGCAGTGATACCTTGATGACACTGCAGAACGGTACCGATCTGTTTGATGCCTTCGGTTCAAGTGAAAAAGCCATGCACATCAATCCGGGTGGTCACACGGCCATTCCCGTGTCCGAGCGCGAAAAATGGAAACCGTTTTTTGTCAGCCACCTTGGTAAGGCAAAACTGCGTTAACAGCGTTCAGCAATATGCTTACGGAATATAGATCTCGCGGTGATACCACGGTGTGGAGGTGATGCCCGTCAGCACCTCTGTACCATCAAAGAGTCGCGAGTACAGGGGACCGTCGATCAGCAGAGTCATGGAGTCGATACGACTGTCAGGCGCGCCCGGCACACCGAGTGCGTCATTGACCTGATCGATTTTATAGGTGCGCGTGAACCCGGTGTTTTTGCCAGATCGAATCACAATGGTAGACGCACGTCTGACCGGAATTGCTTGCTGATAAACAAGCGTCAGGCTGACACTGTCGCCACTGCCAGACACCATCTGCCAGACTTCCTGCACCCGACTGCTCTGCTCAGCCTGCCCGACGATGGCCCGCTCGGCACGCGCCGTTGTTGCCGGCTGATAGACCTCGTACGAGCCTGCGCCTTCCGGGGAAATCCCATTGATAATCAGGGTGCTGCTATCACCATCGGTATTTCGTGCCTGCACCGACATCACCATATAACGGCTGCTGCCCGTGCCGACCGGCTGCCCTTGCGGATCGAGTACCACATGGCGATCCATAAAGGTGACCGACAGATTCACGTGCTCAGGCGCATCCGCCACGGGCGCTATGGTCCATCCCGGTGGCATTAACGACCGCACGGCATCCCCATTAACACGAAAGCCCAACGAAGTCCGCGTTTCGGCACTCCATTCCACATACGGATCTGTTCGCTCCGTTTGTGCGCCCGCAGCAGTGGCGTATAAAAAACCAACCAAGGTCAGGGTCAACAGTCGGCCCAGCGCCAATTTCTGAATAGTCATGTGTAGCTCCTATTGATCATGTTGGGGTTCATATTGGGGTCGGAGAGATCATTTTTTGATCTCTCCGACCCCGTTACCCCGCATAAAAACCAGCAAACTCAATACAGTCAGCACAGCCGCGAGGGCAAATGCAGCGCCGGGAAAATACACAGGTGCTGACGCTGTGGTGAAAAACGCAAACGTGCCTGTCATCAGCGGTGGGCTGATGATAGACGTGAGGCTGGACATACTCGCCAGTCCGCCTTGCAACTCACCCTGTGCGTTGGCCGGAATCTGTCCTGACATAATGCTTTGCACCGATGGCATAACAAAACCCTGCAACGCGCCGGGAATCATAAACATGTAGAGCATAAACCCGCTGCTGGCAAAGGCATAACCGGCAAAGGAAATAATACAAAACACAAAACCGGCAATGGCCGCTTTGTGCTGCCCTATCACAGGCAACACACGACGCAACAACACGGCTTGTGTGAGCACCATCAGCACACCCACAAACGCAAAGGAATAGCCTATCTGCGATTCACTCCACTGGAATTTTTCTATGGTGAAATACGTCCAGGTGCTGGGCAACGCATGGTGACCCATCAAAAACAGAAAGTACGCGCCAATCATGCCCAAGACCATAGGATATTTCCGCAAGGCCAACAGTGTACCCAGAGGATTGGCGCGACGCAGATTAAACGGACGACGATTTTCGGGGGCCAGCGTTTCCGGCATGACAAAAAAGCCAAACACCAGATTGGCGAAGGCAAGACCGGCTGCCGCAATAAACGGCACTCGGGCACCGTACTCACCGAGCAACCCGCCCACCAGTGGCCCGATGATAAAACCCAAGCCAAACGCCGCACCAATCAGTCCGAAGGTTTGCGCTCGTTTTTCCGGCGGTGTACTGTCCGCGATCACTGCATAACACGTGCTGTAGGTGGAGGCGGCAACACCGGCCACCACCCTGCCGACAAACAACCAGAACAACGTGGGGGCCCATGCCATGACCAGATAATCCAGGCCCAACAACAACAGCGATAACAACAGCACCGGTCGGCGCCCGAACCGATCCGACATATTGCCCATCAGCGGCGAGCAGAAAAACTGCATCAGCGCATACACCATCATCAGCCAGCCGCCGTACCGTGCAGCACTGGACAGGCCTTCGCCAGACACACTCATGATCAGTTGCGGCATGACCGGCAAGATGATGCCAAACCCGATAGAGTCGATAAGCAAGGTGATAAATACAAAGGTGATGGTGTATTTGTGGCTCATGGTGGGGTTCTGATTATTGTGGGGCGGGTTCTATACGGCACAATTTGGGGTGGGTGAGATTAAAATTCAAGCTCTAAGGCCCCTACGAGAATGCCTGACAGCGTAGACAAATGCTGCGCCGCTTCCGCGGCATGCTGCTCTATCAGCAACATGAGTTCGTTGGTGTCGAGCGTTGACTCATTGAGATCACGCAGCCGCGCGTTGAGCACACCCACCATTGCTCTGGCATACAAGAAATCCGCAATAATCCACTCAAGTGACTCCACCTTAGCTAGCAGTTCAACCGCACGTTCTTGCAGGGTACTGCGATGGGGTTCTGTCAGACTTGACGGCGGAAACTGTAACGCACGTGCATGACGGATCAATTCCAGATGCTGAAATTGCACAAAGTCAAAATGCTGCACTGTGCCATCTTGCACACGCTGCATCTCTGTCACCAGTTGATCATGGATAGGCGCCATGTTGGTGGAAACACGCCTATAGGCCTCAGCATAGGAGTTTGAAACAGCGATGCCGGACACAGACTGCCCAGGCTCCGTCACACTAGCGCGTTGTTCGATCTGACTCGCCAATTGCAAACCGGTGGGTCGACCAGTCATTGATCGTAAAAATTCTGCGATATCCTCAATATCCTGCTGATCAAGCCCTTTACCATGCTGGAAGATGGCCATCTCGACAATCGCTGTATGGAGTGTTGCA
>JAUSPW010000039.1 GCA_030652635.1 Pseudohongiella sp.
GTACGGCGATTAAAAGCGCCTCTCCGCCTTATTGCCCGATCGCGATCGGGCGGTCAGGATGGGTGATCCACTCACTCCATGATCCCGGATAAAGCCTGGGCATCGGCAAACCTGCAACAACGGCAGCCAGAATGTTATGGCAGGCTGTAACGCCTGAACCGCAATAACACACACGCTGCAATCCGTCAGGCAAGACTGGGAAACGCGCCAACAACTGCTCTTTGGGCAACCAGCGCCCGTCGGCACCAAGATTGGCGGTACACGGCAGGCACGCAGCCCCCGGAATATGACCGGCTACCGGGTCAATTGGCTCCATTTCGCCCCGAAAGCGTTCTGGAGCCCGAGCATCCAGCAACTGCAACTTCGCATCACCCGAAAGAATATGATTCGCATCAATCATCAAAGAATGATCTGGCCGCGCCACAAAATCACTGGGCCAGGGTCGCACAGCCAGTGACGAACTCATTCCCAGACCAGCGTTCAACCACGCAGCAAGCCCGCCATCCAGCACGGAAACCTTGTGGTGTCCGACCCAGTGCAGCATCCACCACAAACGTGCGGCATAAGTACCGGGACCATCATCATAAATCACCACGTGATCCGTGGAGCGCAAACCTGCATCGCGCAGATGCGCCTCAAAAACACCCACCTCAGGCAAAGGATGACGACCTGTCTCTCCGGGAATAATTTCGGCTGACAGATCCTGATCAAGATCCATGTACAGTGCACCAGGAATATGCGCCACTGAATAGGCGACGCGACCATAACCGGTATCGTCCAGCATAAAACGGGTATCAATAAGCAAAAGGTCTGCATCATTCAGTTTGCCGGCCAACTGCTCAACACTGATCAACGGTGAAACTGACGGGAACTGTAAATTCATAACACTGTTTTCCTGGGCAACACGCTGGAACCGCATATTACCGATAGTTCGCAGCAACATGCCAGTAACTCGACGTCGACTGCTGGCCTGCAACTGGTTTACAAGGTATTCTTAAGCCTCACATTTAATCCATTTGGAGCTTTTTTCATGAAACCTTTTCTGAAAACCTCGCTGATCTCTTTAGTCGCAGGCATTCTGGCGATTGGTCAGGTTGCCGCGCAGGAAAACACCGCGCTGCGCGCAGCCATCAACGGCGACCATCGCTCTGAAGCGAATAAAGCGCGTGATGTGTACCGTAGTCCTTACGAAACCTTGAGCTTTTTTGGTGTTGAAGCGGATGATGTCGTCATTGAAGCCTGGCCAGGCGGTGGCTGGTATACCGAAATACTGGCTCCCTATTTGAAAGAAGAAGGCAAACTGATTGGTGCCACCTACGATCGCAGCGCAACCCCATTGGCGGGTTGGATGACCGGGTCGAATACTGGTTATGATCGGCTTTTAGCCAGCAACCCGGCAATTTATGGTGATGTTGTGATAGCTGAACAACTGACACAAGCACAATCTACGCTGGCCGAGCCAGGCACTGTGGACGTTATTGTCGACTTCCGCAACGCGCACAACTGGCTGGGCATGGGCGCTGAAAACGTGGTTAAGGCATGGCACACGGCGCTAAAAGCCGGTGGAGTAGTGGGCATTGTGGATCACCGCTGGCCTGCAGATCAGCCGGCTATCCCTGGCAACGGCTATATTCATGAGAAACAACTGGTCGACCTGATGACAGCCCACGGCTTCACGTTTGCTGGCAGCTCTGAAATCAACGCCAACCCAAATGACCCTAAAGATCACGCGGGCGGCGTCTGGATGTTGCCACCCAATCTGCGTGGCGTCTCTGATGCAGACAAACCACGCTTCCTGGCGATTGGTGAAAGCGACCGTATGACTCTGAAGTTCATCAAGAACTGATTATCACCTCAACGGACTGCGGCGGACAAACTGTTCGCCGCGTGCCGGTAGTCCATCCACAGCAAAAATTGCAGCCCAAAAATCAGCGACGCGCTCAGTAGATGCGTGGGCTGAACCAACATTGGCATGCCAAGATGGCCCAGTGTTGCACCTGATAGCACCGCCAAGCCCACTACAGTCAGAATTCCTGCTGCCAAACGCGTCAAGCTGTGCGCAAACCCCAACGACTTCCACAGCATCCATACCAGCCAGACATTGCTGAATAACACCACCGCTGAAAACGACCGGTGCACATAAAACACCCACGACTGCGCTGAAATCCACATCTCGCGATCTGCACCCACCGTATGATTCAGATAGTCCATCAACTCACGAATCTGAATACCCATGGTGATCTGAATGACGGTCAGCACTAACACGACATACAACCATTTACGAAAACGCGGATCGATACCTGCCGCTGACTTCGCCGCCAGCTCAGTCCTGCGAGACAAGGCCAATGCGTAAATTAATGTCGCTACAATCACCAAAGCCATCAGCATGTGCACAGTAATCATACCCGGCTGTAAATTCGATGCCACAACACGCGAACCAAGCCAGGCCTGGTAAAGCACCATCAGCAGCGCTGCAACAGACGCAATCATGATTTTATTGTCATGTTTACGCACTGAAAATGACTTCAAGGCCGTTGCCAGGATCAGAAAACCTATCGTGACCCCTACAAGCCGGTTGAGATACTCGGTCCAGGTTTTGACCACATTAAAACGCGTTTCCGCATAACCCCGATCTGCATAGATTTCCTGATAGTTCGCAGGCAACTGCGCCTCACTGGTGGGTGGAATCAGGCGACCAAAACAGGTTGGCCAATCGGGGCAACCCATGCCCGCGCCGGTAGCCCGCACGGAAGCACCTACCAGAATCAAAAAGTAAACTGCACAAATGGTAATAATCGCCAGGCGACGCCAGGATTTTAAGGCAGGAGTATCTACAGTCATAGTGTCCGTCGGGGCCAGAGGCCGGTCATCTAACTTAAGTCAATGGGTGATGGGTACGCGTGTGGCAACGTGCCCGGGGGACGGTCTTGTTATGCACGGATTTTACTCCGCCTGCCCCGAGCGGTAAACCGATGGTGTGACCTGATGGGTATCTTTAAATGCTTTATTAAACGATGACAAAGACGCGTACCCAACATCCAGCGCGATGCTGGAGATAGGGATGTGTTGTTCATCAGGATCCAGCAAGCGACGGGCGGCTTCCTCTATACGATACTGGTTGAGAAATTGATTAAAATTCCGGTAGTGCAAGGATTGATTGATCAATTTGCGCAAACGATATTCTTGTACTGACACCTTCACTGCCAGATCGCCTATCGTCAAACCTGGCTCGGCGTACAAGCGTTCCTGCTGCATGGCCTTTAACACCCGGTCGATCAGCAACTGGTCCTGCTTTGAAATCGGTGCCGTACCAGACCTCAATTCTTCTGGCACACTGCCATTTTTGTCCGTTGTCATGCCTGTCAGACTGAGTGCTGGTTGATCACCTGCCATATGGATCAACTGGGGGGTGTCTTTGTGGATCTGAAACATCCCCAGATTGATAAACAGAATCAGCAGGAAAATCACAAAAAAGTACAAGGAATCCAGTTGCGGGCTTCCCAACCAGAAAAAACCTGAACCAATAATCAGACCTACAATGCTGCCCATGCCAATCGCAAAGGGCATACGCAGCTGCCGGCGCAACTCCACCAGATCAGAATCCCGTCCACGGCATGCCATATAAACCACATGACAGGCCAGCAATAACATAATCAATTGCGGCACATAAAAGAAAATCAGGAAAAACACGCTGCTGCGTGATTGTGTGCCGTCATATATCCAGAGCCCAAAGCCTCGCAGCGCCAGGTAAGAAATGATCAAAACCCAGATACCTTTATGAATATCAGGATTATCTTCAAACAAATAACGCGCAATGACCCACAACACCGCCGGCGCTAAGATGGCCATCATGCTCAACATGGCGCTAAACCCGGGCAGCCCAATATCGGGTTGACGCGAAAGAATATAGGCCGTCAGACACAAACAGAATAAGGCAATCAAATGCGCAAGACGTTTACCCGGAAAATAAACCAGGTAAAGGCATGCAAGAAACAGCAGTTGGGAAATAGCCAGGTAACTACTGGCAGAGTGCATCCAGGCCATAAAAGTGAATCTGATGTTGGTGTGTGCAAAGCAAGATAAATTAGCCGCGTGTGCAAAGCAAGCGCGCGCCCGCCGCGCAATAAAAATGGCCCCGACGCCGGGCTGATCAGCAGATCAGTCTGAGGTCAGGGCCAAAAAACCACACAGCCGGGATGTCTTCCGTACCGCATGATTACCACAACGCTTGTTCTACGTTGTGGCTTATCTCATTGGATCACGGGTTTACGTTAACCGTGATGTACTGGTCGTGATACAGACCACCATCGTCTGCTCGTCCCCACAAAATGTAGGTGCCGGGCTGATCAAACGTGACTGTTGTTTCATAGATGCCATCTTCCGGGATGGGCGGTGGCGTCCAGTACGCACCCCAAGGTGAGTTGGCGCTGGCACGCGTATCTTCCCAAGGCTTGGACTGTGGCGGGGAAAACTCCGCACTGCCTTCACCACGGTACACATTCCATGACAGGAACAGGCCGTTGGTTTTACCGACGGTAATTCGGGCCGGAGGACGCTGGAAGCGACGCAATTCTGCCGTCGCTGCAGAACTTGCTGCGGCACCAAACGCCGATGCAGTTGCATCACCGCGCGGCTTAGGCAAACCATCATCTTCCACTTGGGTTCTGATCAACAGAGGCTCGCCTGCTCGCACATTACGCACGTTGTCACCCAGAATGGTTACAACTGGCGGGGTGTTTGCACGAGATTCGGGCGTACTGGTACCTGCACCCAGAGAACCGGTTTCAGAGGCTATTACTACACTGTCAACAATGTAGTCTTTTGCCAGTGTTGCGTACGCAACACGTGTCTCACCGTTAGGTGAGCGTATAGTCCAAGCCAGCTCTTTGTCACCCCAGTCAGCCGGCACCTGCACTTTGAAAGTGAAACGGTTACGACGTGGCAGAAAACGAGTGGGCTGTGCACGATCTGCTTCGCCCGGAGAGAAGAAATTATTCTCGCCCACCGGAATGTTCAGCTCTTCTTCCCAGTTCTCGTTGTGGTAACCAAACAGAAAGTTATAGGTACCATCGGGATTCTGCTCCCAGCCTTCGTAGGCGGGCTCGATGTGCTGACCGCTGTGGTAAGTCTGGGCCATGACTGACCCTGACCATACCAGCGCGATACTCAGTACAGTTGCTGCGGCAACTGAACAGCTTTCTTTAAAACGGACAAACATTGCTTATTCTCCCTCAGACTGGCTGAGCATCACACGCGTGCGGCCCAGTTTCTGTTTTTCTTCATCCGTGAGCGACAGATAATTGATCTGGGCTTCGGTCATATTTTTCTTGTCTTCTTCAGTCAGCTCAACTGGCGCAACCAGCGGTGCCAGACACAGCGGGCAGCCAATGACATGATCGTTCGGACCCAGGTCAAGCTTACGACGACGATCAGCCATTTCCTGCAGGAACTGGTCTTCGGTCATGGCAACACGCATACCCAGATCGATAAACATGTTGGTCACTGAACGGTTACCAGAACCTTGCCAGTTACGTGAATCAGGCACGTTAGGGTTGGTTGCCGTGTTGTTCATGTATCCAACAATGTGCAGTACTGTGCCAGTTGGCAGCAGTGGTGCAGAATCAGCACCAAAGGTGTAACCACGCACCCAGTTATGGTCGTAACCAACACAGGAAAGCGTTTCTACGGTGTAACCCCAGATGGCTTCAAGACACATACGTTCGCCCGGGGCGTGCAGGTGTGGCTCAAACGTCACGACTTTAGTTGGCTGGGTCATCACCGCGTAGGCATGCAGTTCTTGCTTGTCTTTGTTACCGGTAATAGAAATATCTACGCCATTACCCAATCCAAACACCGCAGGACGATACTTGGGCTCATACCCTTTTGGATGAAAACGGAAACCGATTTCAAGGTGACCCGTTGTATCGACGCCTGTGGAGTGCAGGTGCACAGAGTTGGACACGAGGAAGGAATTGGCACGCAGCAAACGGCCACCGTCTTCGTCAAAAATGTCGGGGTTACGCGCGATTTCGTGCACTGGCCAAGGCACCTGCAATCCATCAGAGGTACCGTCTTCGTTAAATACCTGAGTGCTCCAGATCATGTGGTGAACAATGTTGCGTCCACCTACAGTACCACCGGCGGCGCTCATGTCACGGTCATTAACTTCACGGATTTCTACAGATCTAACATAACGGTCTTCAGTCATACCTGTCGGCACGCTGGGGATATCACCCCACCAGTCCGGCGCTCCGCCTTCAACAAATATATCTTGTGTACGAATGATCAGATCAGGTTCGCCAGCTGCCCACGTACCGCTGTTATCAAATACCAGTGGTGTTGGTGCATCAGATGGATTACCACGAGGAACGCCGCCGCGTGCCCACATGGAGATTTTGGCAAGTTCTTCATCACTCAAAGAAGGGTCCTGCTTGTAATCCTGAATCCCTACGTCTTTTTCGGCATACCATGGCGGCATGGCACCGGCACGGTCACGCAAATGCGTGCGGTATTCAACAAGACCTGCGAAGGGAACAACTTCGTCGTAAGTCACCAAAGACATCGGTGCAACACCAGCAGGTCTGTGGCAGCTCTGGCAGGCACGCTGCAAAATGGGCTCGATATCTTTATGGAAGGTTACGCCTTCAGTAGATGTCTGTGCAGACACACTAAAAGGCAGGGCAAGAGCCATAGCGGCGATCAGTCGGGCTGAAAGTAGCATCCTCACGGGACACCTCCTAATTGTTGTTGTTACGATTAACCAGCGCATTGAATCATGAATTGATTCACATCGTCTTGTTGATTTATGCAAATGTCTGACGGATTCTTGAAAAACAGCTGATCGACTTCAAAATCCGATAGTAATAGTCCTGCCAGCGCTTAAGCGGCCATGATATAAATGCGCACAATAAAAAACCTGCTTACTCCTACTTCTGGCCGGATGCATCTACGTTATGACTGGTACGACTTACTTTAAAAACAAGACTGGTTTTCTGGTTTTGCTACTGACAGGCCTGCTCTTCAGTGCGGGCGCATCAGCTCAACACTCAACCCACACCTATCGCTATACCGGCACAGTGGAAGTTGAACATTTGCCAGATCACGATGAGGTACTGGCGGCGTTGCCAGACAGTATTATTCTGCGCTTCACCGATCATGTTGCGCTGGTCAAACTGGTGGTAAAAACCGCCGAAGACGAACTTGTTAATGTGCAGTTCCGTTATGACCCCACGCCCAATCGGGTGTTTATCTGGCCATTGCCGCCCTTGCCTGCATCCGCATGGTATTCCGTCGACTGGGGAGTCATTGATCGCGCCAACATACTGATGTCTGGAAAATTCATGTTTTCAGCGGGGCCCGATGCCAAAGCGCCTTCTACATTGATCCCTCAGGACAATGAGGCACACATCATGGTACCGGATTACCGATTGATTGATTTGCAGGACTACCAATCAACACCCAACCCAAATTAGCACTGGCGAGGTCACTTGCTGATCTGCGCCAGTGAGCTCACTTAAAGTGGGAAATGACAGGCAACAAAATGATCAGGGGTCATACTGTCAGCCACTGCTTGCATGACAGGCTCCACCTCAGCACAACGTGCTTGTGCATTGGGGCAACGTGTCCTGAATCGGCAGCCAGACGGCGGGTTGGCGGGTGAAGGCAAGTCTCCCTGCAACAAGGGAATCTTGTCCTGTTGACCGCGCGCGTCAGGATCCATGTCCGGAATCGAGGCGAGCAAGGCACGTGTGTAGGGGTGAGCCGGCCGAGCATAAATGGCCTCAGCGTTACCGATTTCGCACAACTTGCCCAGATACATGACCGCCACCCGGTCGCTGACGTTTTTTACAACGGCCAGATTATGGGCCACAAATACCATGGTGAGCTGGTAACGCTGTTTCATATCCTCAAGCAGATTCAGAATCTGTGCTTGCACAGAGACATCAAGCGCAGATACTGGTTCGTCACAGATCAGCACATCAGGATCCAATGCCAGAGAACGAGCGATACAGATACGCTGGCACTGCCCACCTGAGAATTGATGAGGGCGCCGATCCGCGACAGTGTCGGGATCAAGCCCAACTGCCTCCATCACCTCTCGCACCCTGGCGTCCTGATTCGGGCGACGCCAAATTTGCAAACCTTCAGCAACAATATCTCTGACCTTTCGACGTGGATTTAATGACGAAATGGGATCCTGAAAAATCATTTGCAGCCCGGTGCGTGTTTGCCGCAACGCTTCGCCAGACATGTTGCTGAGATCCTGGCCTTTAAATAACACACGCCCGGCGCTGGGCGGCGGCAACTGCATGATGGCGCGACCGACAGTGGATTTGCCGCAGCCAGACTCCCCTACCAGCCCCAAGGTCTCGCCGAGTGCCACATCCAGGCTGACATCAGACACGGCTTGCACGGTTTGTTTACCGACCTGGAAATTGACAACCAGATGCTCCAATCGCAGCACAATGTCATCACGATTACGCAACTGCAAAGGCGTTGCCTGCTCAGACGTGTTTGTCATCTGACACCTCCCAGGGCGACGGGTGCCGAGACTGGATAAAAGCAGGCATGCAAATGCCCTGCTTGCTCAGCCTGAACAACAGGTGGCGTTTCTCGATGGCAACGCTGCTGCGCATAAGGGCAACGGGGCGCAAAGGCACAACCCGGTGCGGGATTGTGTAATTGTGGAGGCCGCCCGGGAATCGCTTGTAAACGCGTATGACTTGCGTCGTTGATACGTGGAATGGAGTTAAACAAGGCTTCGGTGTAGGGATGTTGCATGGACTTGAACAGCGTATTTGCAGGCGCCACTTCCACAAGACGCCCGGCATACATTACCGCAATAAAGTCAGCGCGACTGGCAACCACACCCAGGTCGTGGGTAATCAATAACATGCCCATGCGCCGCTCTTTCTGCAGCCCCGTTAACAAATCCAGAATCTGCCGCTGCACAGTGACATCCAAGGCGGTAGTTGGCTCATCGGCAATCAACAACGACGGGTTACAGGTGAGAGCAATGGCGATCACTACACGCTGACGCATACCACCCGATAACTGATGGGGATATTGATCGATGCGATTTACGGCATCGGGTATACCGACCGCGTCCAGCAGTTCAATGGCGCGTGCACGCGCCGCCTGTTTGCTCATACCAAGATGCTGCTGCAATGGCTCTGACACTTGCACACAAATGGTCAATACAGGATTCAAGGCCGTCATCGGATCCTGAAATATCATGGCAATGTCAGGGCCGCGCAGTCGTTGCAGCTCTCTCTCACTCAACGTAGAAATTTCGCGACCGGACAACAAGACGCTGCCTTTGCGCTGGGCGACTGCCCTGCGCGGCAACAGATTCATCAGAGAGCGTGCCATCACACTTTTGCCTGACCCTGACTCGCCAACAATACCCAGCGTCTGGCCTGCCTTCAGGGTAAATGAAACGTCTTCCACCGCGTGCACCAAACCTGCTGCGCTATTCAGGCGAATACTCAAATTATTCACCTGCAGCAGACTGGCGTTTGACTCCATGTGCTCCGGCTGCCTCACAGATTGGACTCCTTGACATCAAATCGGCTGCGCAGGCGGTCTCCGACAAAATTAAGTGACAGCACTGTCAAAAACATGGTGACCGACGGGATCACCGCCACATGGACAGCCGTTGCCAGATGGCGCTTGCCCTCAGAGATCATCCCCCCCCAAGTGGGCTGTGGCGCTTCCACACTCAAACCCAGAAACGCTAACGCACTTTCTACAATAATCACCAAGCCCATCGCGACCAGGCCATAGGCAAGTACTGGCAGGATGACATTGGGCAATACTTCTTTAATCAGAATTCTGCTTGTACTTGCCCCCATGGCCTTGGCCGCCAACACATACTCGCGCTGCACAACAGACAAGGTATTCGCTCGCGCCACCCGTGCGTAGGCGGGAATCCATAAAAAGCCAATGGCTACCGAGATCGCAAACAGACTCTGCCCGATAAAAGCCACCAGCGCCAGCAACAGAACCAACCAGGGGAAGGCCAAAATCACATCTAACACGGCCATCAACGCGCGTTCAAAGTGGCCACGGAAATACCCGGCAATAATCCCCAGTGCGCCCCCAATCAGCATCCCGATACTGACGGCTGTCAGACCAATCACCACCGAGACTCGGGCACCATGTATCAACCGGGCAAAAATATCTCTGCCCAGGCCATCCGCCCCCAATAAATTACTGGTAAACGGACCGTTCAAGCGATTGGCAATCACAGGATCCAGCGGATCACGTACTGGCAACCAATCAGCAAACAGCGCACAAAACGCCACGATCAGTAACCAGACAACGGCCAGCCAGAAGCCAGGACCGAACCCCCTACCAAACACCTGTTGCAAGGCGCGCGCAAAGTTCTGTGCCCTACTTTCAATTTTTGGATGCTTTTTAGCCGGCATAACGCACCCTCGGATCCAGCAACGAATAACACAGGTCTACCAAAAAATTGACCAACACATAGGCTGTCGCAATAAACAGCACAATGCCCTGCACCATCAGCAGATCGCGTTGCAGGATTGACTGGTACAACAGTCGCCCGACACCGGGCAGTGCAAAAATCTCTTCCACAATAATTGCACCACTGATCACGCCGCCCAACTGAAGTCCTACCACTGTCAACAACGAAAACGATGACGGCCGCAGGGCATGACGGGTCAGAATGCGCCAAGCCGGCATGCCTTTGGCGCGCGCCAGTGTGATGTAGTCTTGCTGAAGGGTATCAATCAAATCAGTGCGTAACAGGCGCATGTAAAGCGCCAGTTCTATCATTGCCAGCGATAAAGCAGGCAACAAGGCGTTGCGCAGATTCGCCAAGGGCGAAACCGAAAATGGTATCCAGCCTGTGGCCGGAAACCAGCCTAAGGTCACGGCAAAAATCAGAATCAGAAAAATTGCCATCATAAAACCAGGCACGGACATCAGCGCAAACCCGATCCCACTGATGGTCCTATCCAGTTTTGATCCTGCAAATGACGCAGACAACATGGCCAGAGGAATAGCTATCGACAGTGCAATCACAATCGCCATCAGCCCAAGCTGCACAGTTACTGGCAAGCGCGCGAGAATTGCATCCATCACCAACTGACCAGTCATTGGTGATCGACCAAGGTCGCCCGTCAGTGCGCCACCCAGCCAATCAAAGTAACGAATCAACAACGGCCGATCGAGGCCCAATTCAAGCCTGAGCGCTGCAATGGCCTCCGGTGACACACCTGCCCCCAGAATCAATACCGCCGGATCACCAGGCAACAGGCTGACCAGCATAAAGGTAAAAAACGAGACAGCCAGAAGCGTCCCAATCAGCCAAGGCAGCTTGCGCAGCAACATCCTCATTGTCACTCGTCCCCCTCAGGGGCAGCGCGTTCAACCGCCAGCGCCGCATCATCCAGCATCCATACTTGCGCCCAGCTCACTTGGGCAACCGGCATACCATCACCCATACGTCCATCTGGGAAAGTCCAGTCCTTTATATTTCTGACCCGAGGGTTCGCAGCGACAGCGGCAGGTGTTGATCCCGTCCAGGTGTTGGGCACCTGCTCGGCCAGCAACAACAATACTTGCTCAACCGCTGCGTAGCGCGTCTCAAAGTCCGGAGCAAGCTGCAGAATTTCCAGATTTTGTTGAATCACTGGATGAGTAAAATTGGTGTAATTCAGCGGCTGTCCTTCAACCGGACCAAAGTCATTACTGAAAATAATGTAGGGATCCTGCTCGTTACTCGAGCGCCAGCAGGTAACCATGTAGTCGCCACTGATCGCACTTTGAATCTGGGTGGCCTGTTCAACCTGCCGCAAGCGCACTTCAAAACCAACCGCCCCCCACAGCGCCTGATACATTTGTGCAAGGTCAATCAAGCTTTGCTCAGGCAGACACATCAGCTCGATGGAGACTGCTTCACCTGCCGCTTTGCCGTCTGAGCGTTGCGGGTCGTTCATATATTGCTGCAGCAACTCCCGGGCCTTCGCCTGATCGCGCTGCGGCCAGGCCGCTGCGGCCCTAGGGGAATACCAGACATTGTTTTCATTAAAGTACTGAGTCTGTACCGGGGAAATACCGCGACCACCCAGCACTTCAATCAGCACCTCAGGGTCAAGCGACCAAGCCAGTGCCTGACGAACGCGAGCATCGTCGACGGGAGGGCGCTGCGCATTAAAAATTGCACTACCACTGCTGTTGCCAATCTGTTCATACAAATGGATGCCTGACATACCTCGCAAGCGCGCGACGATATGTTGTCGCAAGGTCTGAATCACATCCATATCATTGGAGATCAGGCTGGCAAGCCGGGCATCCTCATCAGGAAGGGGGCGAAATGTGATGGCATCCAGGTAGGGCAAACCTTCTCGCCAATAACGCTCGTTACGCTTGAGTTCCAGCGCGTCATCGCGGCGCCAGCTCACCAGTTGAAACGGTCCGGTGCCGACGGGGTACAAGCCTGCTTCATCGCCATAACGCTGCACAGCAGTGGGCGATACCGGCCAGCCGACTGCGCGTGTCAGCATATCCGGAAATGGCGCAATACCTTTGCTGAGGAAGTACACAACACGCAGTTCATCCAGCACTTCCACGCGCTCAACATCACGGATGGAGCCAAATGTTACCGATCCCTGACGTTTGTGCAGGTTATCAAAGTTCCACTTGATGGCCTCAGCATTCAGAGGCGTACCATCATGAAACATCACGCCGGGGCGCAGCGTCAGCGTCCATTGGTCAAAACTTTCGTTAGGCACCAAAGACTCAGCAAGATAGGGTTGGAAACGGCCCTCGTGATCGAGGCGAATCAGCGGATCAAACAAGGCCATGGCTACGGTCAAAGCGGCAGGTGCCACATGATTACCGCGACCCGGTAGCCAATTATTGGTTTCACCCTCCAGGGCAACACGCAAGTGCCCGCCGTGCATGGGCTTACCAGGGTCTGAGGGGGGTTCATTGTCACCGAGCCCGCCGGGGCCTGCAGGTGAACATGACGCAAGCAAGAGAGGAAGGGCAATACACGCCAAGCCGGCGCGAAATGCGGTGCTCAACTGATCAATCCTTGATGTCAGCATCCCTTGTTTTTCAATCACAAACTCCTCCCGTTTTGTTATAAAGTCAGGTAAGAATCAACTCACCGTACTAAACAGCAAAACGAGGGGTAAAACAAGAGCTACATCAAGCAAGCCTGATCAATGTAATGTGGCATGCGGTGGACGGACTAAACCCGTTGCAAAATCAGGATGAAGCAAATCTGTTTGTTTGACCATCAACAGATCATGTCGATCCAGTTTGTCATACTCACCGATTGAAACCACATCGATTTCATCCAGCAACACCACAACAACATCTTCGCCGTCCATATCGACGACCACACAACGTTTGAATCCATCCACAGTGTTCAGCGCAGCAAAACTGCCCAGATCACACAGGTGAGGAGGATAACGCCCGACTGAATCCTGCAAGATCCCTTCTGATGCGTAGGCCGTGCCAAATCCAGCAGCAGCAACCACGTGAATAATGTCGATTATCTCGGGATCTGTCAGATCAACACGGACAGACTCAACAACAGGCGCATTAGCACCTTGTTGATGGTATGTGACCAGTTTCAGAAACAGGCTCATATCGTCCTGATTCCATTCCAGCATCTCTTCCCGCTCAGAGCGACTGCTGTCTGAGGAAAAACTGACTACGCTGGTTTCGATGGTCAGATCGCGAGACTCCTCTTCCTCATCTTCGGACTCGAAAGGCACAACCATCGATACCATGCAAAAACCTTCGCTGGATTCGGGGCTGAGGCGCCAAAGGAAAGGAATATTACCGGAGAGTTCAACCATAATGCGTCAGACCCTTTAAAATCATGTAAAAGTACAATATCACTAGTCTCCAGATTCCACCAGCAGAAAACCAGCGTCTAGACAGTACATATGGGCATCCTGGTAACAAATCAATGACAGAAATGTGTCAGTTGTTCACAACGTCAAACCGGCAGAAAGGTCAACACTAAAAACCAAAATATTAGCCAAAAGACCGATTGACTCTGCGCGTTTTGTGATGAACTTTTTTGATGCAATTTGTTGTCCACAGAATCTGTGGATAACTCAGTGGATAAGTTGCTTACAACTGCAAAAAATGCTTGTTAAATGGAGTCTTGAGTCAAATTGATCATTTT
>JAUSPW010000055.1 GCA_030652635.1 Pseudohongiella sp.
AATGCGCCGAACGTGGAAATACGCGACTTGGTGCAGAAACCATGTAACGCCGCTGTGGACTCAGCGTCCAGCTTGAGCGCAATACGCCTGCCTGCAAAACTTGTCACCGGCGGCCGGCTGAAGTCTGGCGAAAGATCAAACGTCTCCTGTGTTGCAACAAAGGGCGTCAGTGTTTCCAGCCAGTAACGCGAATCTTCCCGGGCCCGGTCGCCTGCCAGATACTGCGTGATGGCATCCTGCACATGACGTGTCTGACTGCGCACGGGCTCAAGTCGCTCCCCATCGTAAAGCGCCAGAATTTCCTGCAACACCACATTCATCGACAGCCCATCGGCCACGATATGGTGCACATCCATCAGCAGCAGGTGGGTGCCGTTGTTTTCAGAGGCGAGAGCAACACGAATCAGCGGCGGCTCCAGTAGATTGAAGGGTTGGATATAGGTGTCCAGCAGCTCATCAACCGCGTCCGTGCCTGCGTCAAACCGATCAAGAAAAAAGCGCGGCTCGGCGATTATGCGTTGATAAAACTCGCCATCGACAACAACAAAAGCAGTGCGCAGTGATTCGTGGCGGATAATGACCTGATGGATACAATCTTCCAGACGCGCAGCGTCCACCGTGCCTTTGAGACGCCAGGCGCCGGCAAGGTGGTAAGGTTTCTCAGCGCCTTCACGTTGGGTTATGGCATAAAGCCGTTTCTGAACCGACGACATGGGCAGGTACTGGCGGCGCAGCCTGTCAGCACGGAATACAAAACCGCCGGCGCGCAGTTGCTCTACTGCGTAGACGATTGCGGCTAATAATTGATCCGCGTCTTCCTGGGTATGTTCCGTAGATAAATTGGCGACATGCAGTTCCCAGGTGTAAATACCTTTTTCCAGCAGCAGGTAGAAAAACAACTCGACTTCAAACGCCGACGCAAAACTTTCGAACTTGAACTGCGTGCCAAAATACGTCAGTCGCAACGGCACCGCGTTGCGCTCAAACCACACATTGATCCTATCGGCCAGTTGATGCATGCGCATGCGTGCAGCATGGAACAGACCAGGATTATTTTCGATGTGGTCAAGCACAGCAGCGGCCGCAGCAAGCGCCACCGGATGTTTATTGTGCGTACCACCGGTGGCTATGGAGTCCGTCAATGGCGCGCTGTTGTCGCCGTAATGCCATACGCCACCATCTATCCACTGCATCAGTTCGGCATTGCCGGCAATCACGCTCAGAGGATAACCACCACCAATAATTTTGCCGTAGGTCGACATATCGGCCTTCACCCCAAACCACTCCTGCATACCGCCGGGCGCCTGACGGAAACCGTTAACCATTTCGTCGAAAATCAGCGGAATGTTCAGCTCGGTACACAAGGCGCGCAACTGGCGCAGGAAGCGTTGAGGTTGTAGCGCCGGGTTGCGGCTCTGCACCGGTTCCACCAGCACACCGGCAAGTTGATCAGCAAGCTCACGGATCCGGCCAAGGGATTCAGGGGCGTCATAGTCCAGCACAATGAGGTCATTGACGATGCCGGTCGGCAAACCAGGCGACATCGGTACTGCGCCGCTTTCACCCTGCCCCGCCAGCACATCACTGCAGATGCCATGATAGGCACCGGCGAACATCACCACTTTGTCGCGGGCGCGGGCGGCACGCACCAGACGCAATGCCAGCATAACGGCGTCGGAACCGGTGACAAAAAACGCCGCGCGTTGGTGACCGGTCAGCGCACATATCCGGCGTGCGACATCTGGCGCCAGACGGGACTGTGGTCCCAACGCAAGATTACTTTCAAGCTGCTTACGCACGGCATCGTCAATAAAGCGCGGGGAATGCCCGAAATAATGCGTGCCCATGCCCATGGCGATGTCCACATACTCATTGCCATCAACATCGGTAAAACGCGAGCCTGATGCCGTTTCGCACACCACAGGAAAACGTAACTCTTTAAGATCCTGTTTGAACTGCAGCGAGTACTTCCAGTCAGACAGATACTCTCTGCCCTCTTCCGCCATTTGTTTGCTGAGTCTGCATCGCGCAGACAGGCGCGCTGTAAGTTGCCCAATAAAGTCGCGCTGTTGGGTACTCAGCTCTTCTTTCTGCGTGACGATGCCGCTGAATTTTTTACGGGTTTCTACAGCATCGTTGTGATTACCGGTCTGCGGCGCAGGCGCTGGCCTGCTGATCGCGGCCGGAGCAATGTTTAAGCCCGGGCTTGCGGGAACTGTTGTATGTCTGCCAGCGGCAACGCCATCCAGATAACGCCGCATCAGTGCCATGTGTGCTGACATCACTGTGTTGACATCTGCAACGGCGGCGCTGCCAGCAATTGGGGCCGCCTGTTGCGTTTCTTCCTGCTGCGTTTCGTCCTGTTGCGTTTCTTCTTGAGCGACGACCAAGGGCGAACCGTTGGCAGCAAGGTGATCAGCCAGCGCACCCAGGTTGGAGAGTTCGTCGTAAAAACGCTTCATTGAAATCTCGACGCGGTATTGGCTCTCCAGCACACGACCGATACGCACAAACATCAGCGAATCAAGACCCAGATCCAATAGGTCGGTGTCCCGGTTCAGATCGCTGACGCTGACACCGCTGATCGATTCGATAATCGCGGAGACTGCATCGAGAGTTGAATGTTGCTGCGACATAATTTTGTTACCTGTTTCTTTCAGTCAGGGCGAGGTATTGTTCCACCACGGCCATGTGTTCGAGCATCACACGATGAATATCGGTGTTGGTCGCCTCGCTACTCAGCACCGTGGGCGACGAACTCTCGGAAGTTCTGGCTGCAGCAATATGCTGCCCACGTTGCGCGGCGGCTGACCAGCAGCGCTGCCTGTCAAAACGAACCGTTGGCAAGCGCACCAGAGCTTCGTGCTGCGTTACGCGAGTGGGATTAAGGCCAAGGCAATACAACTTGCCCAGCGATTCCAGCATTCGCACCTGATCGTCAGTACCGTTTCTGAGGCTTGGCACCCATACACCTTTGGATCCCACGGCGTCGCGGATTTCCTGAAAACACAGGTCCAGTCCCATCATCACCGGCTCCGGACTGAGATCGATAAAGGCGTCATATTTTGCAGCGTGCAAAGCGTGCATGCCTTTCATAAATTGCACCGGCTCGCGCGAATGGCGCAGCCAATAGTCAACGGTGGTAATACTGTCGTCGGCGACAGCGCCGGTCAGATTCGAGATCAGCGGGATTGTTGGCACAGAAAAGTGCACCTTCTCCAATACCTGACGGAAATGCGGCAACACCGCATCCACGAGTGGCGAGTGAAATGCGCGGTCTATGGGCACACTGGTGGTACGTCCGCCGTCAGCATCGATGCGCCGGGCAATGTCGGCGATGCTGCCGGCGGTGCCTGCTACCAGGATAATGCCGGGGCCATTCACCGCCGCAATACTGGCATCGGAAAAATCAGCAACAATAGTCTGCACCGCTGTTTCATTGTGGAATGCGGTGATCATTGCGCCTAGTGGTGTATAGGCATCCATCAGGCGTGCGCGTTCGGCAATCAGCATCACGGCGTCTTCCAGCGAAAATACCTCTGCCAGACATGCCGCTGTGTATTCACCCAGGCTGTGCCCCAACAATGCTTTTGGCTCTACGCCCCAGGCTCGCCATTGCTGGGCAAGGCCATACTGAACACAAAAAATTCCCAGTTGAGCATGCAGGGTTTTGCCAAGTTCGCCCTGAACCGTATTGCCTTGCAGTAATTTCCCGGCTTTTTTGCCGTCTGCTTCTGGTAACGCATGCAACAGGGTGCGCAAATCGCTGCCGCAGTATTGGCTGGCGATAGCGCTGGCACGATCAAACGCAGCGCTGAAAACGGGTTCTGCCTGATACAACACGGCTGACATACCGTGGTATTGCGCACCATGGCCACCACAGATCATTGCAACTGCCAGTCGTCCTGAACGGGTCTGGGCAGTACCACTGGAGCATCCCTTTGCCTTGCCGGCTTCCGCGAAACGTCGCAGCTTGGTAATGGCTTCATCGCGGTCAGCAGAGACCAGCGCAAAGCGATTGACCTGACGCTTTCTGCGAGTTGCCCAGGTATGACAAACCTGTGCCAGAGAAACGTCGGGATGGCTTTGCATCCAGTCTGCCAACGCAACAGCAGTTTCTTGCACTGACGCCGGTGTAACAGCACTCAACATCAACAGCTGCTGTTGTTCGAACGTTGCCGCAGCTGCTGCCACCTCAGGCGCTTCCGCAAGAATAACGTGGGCATTTGTGCCTGAGAAACCAAAACCACTCAGGCCTGCCACCCGTCTGCGGGGTGATCTGGGCCAAGGCCTGCCTTGCGCACACACTTCAATCGCTTCATTAGCCCAGTCCACATCAGGATGGCCTTCAGAATAATTCAGGTGCTGAGGGATATAGTCGTTACGCATTGCCAGCAGCAGTTTGATAAAACCTACAATACCGGCAGAGGCCTCCATGTGGCCGAAATTGGTTTTCACCGAACCGACCAACAAGGGCTGCGAACGAGGTGTTCTGCAGTAGACTTCGAGCAGGGAGTTCAGTTCAGTGGGGTCCCCCAGTGCGGTCGCTGTTCCATGTGCTTCGATCACATCGACCGTGTCTGGGTTGATTGCTGCAACGCTGAGCGCTGCCTGCATCACCGCTTTCTGTGAATTGCCACTTGGCGCCATCAAACTTGAACTGGCACCGTCCTGACTGATGGCTGAGCCCAAAATCACACCATCGATGCGGTCGCCATCGCGCAGTGCTGCGTCCAGAGGCTTGAGCACCACCATGCCACCACCTTCAGCACGCACCACGCCGTGAGCATCTTTGTCGAAGGTTTTGACAACACCGTCCTCACACAACATGCCAACTTTATCAAAGTTGATACTCATGCCCGGTGCCAGAATCAGGTTGGCAGCACCGACTAGCGCGAGTGTCGATTCTCCCTGTCGCAGACTCTGGCAGGCGTTATGAAGCGCTACCAGCGATGACGAACAAGCGGTATCCACCACATACGATGGTCCCTTGAAGTCGAAAGTGTAAGAAATGCGACCTGCAGCCGGACTGGTTGCACAGCCGGTGCCAACATAAGGCGTAATCTCGCACAGACTTTCTTCGGTCATGTGCTGAGCGGCAAAATCAAACCCGCTTTGCCCAATAAACACACCGGTAGCGGATCCTTTGAGCGACTCCATGTTCATATTGGCGTCTTCCAGCGCTTCCCATGCCATTTCCAGCAACAGGCGCTGCTGCGGATC
>JAUSPW010000064.1 GCA_030652635.1 Pseudohongiella sp.
TGGCAATCAATTCCTGATGTTTGTTGGTTGCACGCAACCCGGCACGCCGACACAACCCGGGCGCATTGACCATGCCAGCCTGAACATTGAAGATTTTACCGAACAATCCGTACTTCAGCGTCTGACTGACTATGGTATGACGCCCAGAACAGAAGGACAGCCTGCTGCGCCGCTGCAACACTGGGTCAGCCGTCGTATGCCGGAACGAGGCGGTGCTGAAGGCGGCACCCCGGAAGTGTATTTTTCTGATCCGGATGGCATCCATGTTCAGTTGCAACATCACACCTACTGTGGTGGTGGCAACGAATTTGGCGGTGACTGCAGTCTGTAACCGTCCCCGCGATGCCGGTGCGCACAAGCGCCCGGCATCAGGGCTGAATCGCCGCCAGTGGCCCCGACTCTATCCGGTTTCTGCCGCGATTTTTGGCATGGTATAACAAGTCATCCGCTCGTCTGATCATGGCATCGATATCATGTAATTGATTGCCCGACGCACAGGTCAGTCCCGCACTGACGTTGATGTGGATGATGTGATGCAGATACCGTATGTTGCATTTTGCTGTTTCAGCTCTGATTCGTTCCAGCACCTGACAGGCATCGTCCAACGATGAACCCGGCAATGCCAGCGCAAACTCTTCACCGCCCAGCCTGCCTGCCAGATCACCGGCTCTGATCGAGCGGCGCAAAATATCCGCAAACGCCTTCAGCACCTCATCCCCACCGCCATGCCCATATCGATCATTCACCGTTTTAAAGCGATCCAGATCGAGGATGGCAAAGGCCAGTGTCTGCTTGTTGCGGTCGCACAAATTGGCCACCCATTGGCATTGAGTGAGGAAGGTGCCGCGCCGCAAAAGTCCCGTCAGATCATCGTTGGTTGCCAGCAACCGATAGGCTTCCTCCAGATTTTGTATTTCAACCATGAGGCTGATGATTGACCAGGTGGTTGCCGGCGCGATGAGCAAGGGTGCCAGAACAGCAATGATAAAAATGATTGGCTGTTTTTCGTAACCCGTGAACAGCAAGACAAGATAGGTAATGGTCAGCGAGGCAACAATGCTGATCAGGGTGATCGTCGCGATGATAAGCCCACGCTTTTGAATGCGATCCTCAGCTGTCCAGGGAACACCATTATTCAGAAACTCCAGAACCATGCTTTGTTATCCATCGTTAATGCAAAAAAAGAGTCGTTTGGCATCGTCTCACGTCAGAACCATGAATACTACGCAAGCATCACGGCTGAACGGCGCGGTAGACGGCTTGTGCAAGTTCCGCAACCAGCGGATTTAACTGCATCTGTGCCATCGCAAAATCGGTTGTTGTTGATGTCTCAGCAAAAAACACCATGGCCACCTCATGCCCAGGGATCAGCAGGTATCCGATATCATGCGACACCGGACCATTTTCACCCGTTTTGTGGGCAACCGGTACGCCGGCTGGAATGCCTGCGCCGATTTTTGATTTCACTGTTTGCGCTGACATCCAGTCAAGCACCTGTTGTGTCGACGCCGGGCTTAAAAATGTCCCACGATAGAGTTGGTCCAACAGTATCAACGCATCACCTGCGGTGATGACGTTGTCCTTGATGGGCGGTTGCGCTGCTTCAAACATTTTGCGGCCAAATTGCATGGTACGCAGACCCAGTTG